>JAFGBH010000079.1 GCA_016933215.1 Deltaproteobacteria bacterium
CTCCATGTTTTCCCCTATTCAAAGCGTCCCGGAACCGCCGCCTTTTCACTCTCCGATCATGTCCCGGAGAATATAAAGAAAGAAAGGGCACGAATCTTGAGGGAAATAGACGAAGAAAAGAGAGCGTCCTTTAGCAGTCGCTTTGTAGGAAAAAGGCTCTCCGTTTTAGTGGAAGGAAAGAAAGACAGGAAATCGGGTCTCATGAAGGGTTTCTCCGACAACTATATACCGATACTCATCGAAGAGGCGAATCAATCCATGACGAATTGCATTGTCGAGGTGGAAGGAACTGAAACCTTCGATAAAAAGCTTAAGGGAAAGATCGTAAGTCATGAATAAAGAAAGGATTGAGAGGCTCAACAATTTTGAATCTGTGATCGATTATAGATTCGAGGATCTTCATCTCCTCGATACAGCACTCACTCACCGTTCGTACAGTAACGAGATTCGTGATCCCGACCTCTCCGATAATGAACGGTTGGAATTTCTCGGCGATTCGGTCATTGCGCTTTGCATAAGCGACATCCTGATTGCTGAATTTCCCACGTTGAAAGAGGGCGATCTCTCAAAATTGAGGGCCTCCGTCGTTAATGAACATTCTCTCGCGAAAGTGGCCGCCCTCTTTTCACTCGGCAGCTATCTCCTTCTGGGAAAAGGCGAAGAGGCGTACGGCGGGAGGACAAAGAGATCAATCCTGGCAGATGCCTTTGAGGCGGTGACAGGCGCTCTCTTTCTTGACGGGGGATACGAACAGGTCTTTCCCTTCATTAAAAACATATTCGAACCATTGCTTGCCGGAGGAATCGGGGATGCGAACCATCGGGATTACAAATCGATGTTTCAGGAGTTCTGCCAGAAAGAGTATAACACCATACCGCACTATGAACATACTGGAAAACATGGCCCCGACCACGAAACCCTCTTCGAGGTAAGGATATCAATCGGAGAAAAAACAGAGGCCACAGGAATCGGCAGAAACAAGAAGGCGGCGGAGCAGGATGCGGCACGAAAGGCACTTGAGAATCTGGCCGATAAAGCAGAATAAAGAGAGGCAACAGAGGGAAAGTATTTTGCGCTACTATAAAAAAAGCGGTAATAGTGTGATTGTCGTTTCACCATCAAGAGAAGATAATAATGAAAAACTGTATTATACCGATATTCGTTGTCTATAAAGGGTGTCCGAACCGTTGTATATATTGCAACGAAAGGATAACCGCGGGAAACCATCCCGACAGGATCTCCGAAGATCTTTTTCACGAAACGGTACGCTCCCATCTCGAAAGCACAGGCAGCAGCAGAGATGGTATCCAGATCGCCTTCTATGGCGGTAATTTCACGGGAATCGAGAGGGGCTATCAGGAGGAACTCCTCAAACTGGCTGAAGGGTATGTCAGAAAGGGTTGGGTTAATTCCATACGGATATCAACACGGCCCGATTATGTTGACAGGGAACGTATCGATCTTCTGAAACGATACTCTGTCAAAACCGTCGAGATAGGTGCCCAGTCGATGAATGACGATGTTTTACATCGCTCAAAGCGGGGGCACACGGCATCCGATGTGAGGCGTGCCCTGGTTCTTCTGAAAGAAAATGGCCTTGAAACGGGGGTGCATCTTATGGCGGGGCTCCCCGGTGATACGAGAGACGGCTTTTATCATTCCGTTGAAGAAATCATAAGCCTTCGCCCCCATACAGTTCGTGTGCATCCTACCATTGTCTTCAAGGATACACCCCTCGCGCTGGCATATATCAAGGGCCAATACCGGCCTCTTGCCCTGGACGAAGCTGTTGAATTGTGCGAGTATTCATTGCTTCGATTCAGAGAGGAAGGTATCAACATGATCAGGCTCGGCCTTCAGCATACACACGAAATGGAGGCGAGTGAAAATATCGTCGCAGGACCATACCACCCCGCCTTCAGATCACTTGTGGAGGGAAGTATATTTCTCAAGATGGCCATCCATCTCTTCGGGCAGACGGAGAAGGACCCGAAAGAGGCCACCTTTTCTCTCGCTCCGAAGGATGTTTCAAACTTCCGGGGAATGAGAAACGGGAATATGAAAACACTCAAAGAGCGTTTCGGTACATCTGAAATCATGATCAGGGAATATCCTAAACAGGACCGAGGACTTCTGGTACTTACAGCGGACGGCAAGAGGTACCGTACCTCCTTTGCCGAAATGAAATTCGATCAGGGACTGAAATAAATGGAAGGGAAAGTATTCAAATCCGGGTTTATCGGCATTATCGGTAAGCCGAATGTGGGAAAGTCGACACTCCTGAATACAATTATCGGGGAGAAGCTCGCCATAACGACGCACAAACCCCAGACGACGAGAAACAGGATTACGGGCATCAAAAATACGGAGGATGGACAATTCATATTTCTCGATACACCGGGAATACACAGGGCCAAAACTCTCCTGAATCGCTCCATGGTAAAAGAAGCGATCAACACCTTCGCAGACGTGGAGATCCTCCTCCTTATAATGGAGGCCCACAGGTCGATCACTGCCGATGATGATTTTATTTTTCGTTCCCTCGAAGGTATCGATATCCCCGTCATCCTCATCATCAACAAGATCGATCTCATCGAAAAGGAACAGTTGCTGCCCCTGATAGAGAGACTCAGGCATATCTATCCCTTTTCGGAGATTGTCCCCCTCTCGGCACTCAAGGGGTTTAATATCGATACCCTGATGGACACGCTATGGGGTCTGCTCTCCGAAGGACCCCGATATTTTCCCGATGATATGATAACCGATTCTTCCGAAAGATTTCTCGCCGCCGAGATAATAAGGGAAAAGATACTGCTTCTGACGCACCAGGAAATTCCCTACTCGACGGCGGTTGTCATCGATTCATTTAAAGAAAATGAGGCCCGGGGCCTGATAAGGATGCAGGCAACGATAAGTGTAGAGAAAAAATCACAGAAGGGAATCCTCATCGGCAGAAAAGGCGCCATGCTCAAACAGATCGGCACGAGGGCACGCCTCGACATGGAGAAGTTCTTCGGCACACGAGTGTTTCTCGAACTATTCGTGAGGGTAACGAGAGACTGGACCAGGGATTCTCAGATGCTTGAGGAGTTCGGCTACAACAAGACATAAGATGAGACATAAGAGTTGAAAGATAGTATGAAGGAACGGGATTTTCATGAAGAGGAAAGAATTCAGAAGACAGAAGAGGGTCGTTCGATGAAACCGATCGTCGCAATCGTTGGAAGACCGAACGTGGGGAAATCCACCCTCTTCAATCGCCTCTCCGACAACAAGAAGGCCATCGTCATAGATCAGCCCGGCGCTACGAGAGATCGAAACTACGCCGATTCCTCCTGGAATGATACATCCTTCATTATAATAGACACGGGCGGGTTCGAACCCATATCCCAGGAAAAGATGCTGCAGCAGATGCGTGAGCAGACAACACTTGCCATCGAAGAGGCCGATGCGATAATCTTTCTCATGGACGGTCAGGAGGGGCTCACTCCGTCGGATATAGAATCGGCGAACATTTTGCGACGAGTAAAAAAGCCGGTGTTTTATGTAATCAACAAGATTGACAACATGAAACACGAGAATCTCGTTTATGACTTTTATCGTCTCGGGATCGATCACCTCTTCTCTATCTCTGCCCAGCACGGCGGTATCGGTGTGGGGGATCTGATGGATGCCGTTGTCGCGGAACTCCCGAAGGTGAGTGCAACAGAAAAAGAAGAGACAGGGATCAGAATCGCCATAATCGGGAAACCCAACGTGGGTAAATCCTCCCTTATTAACAAAATACTCGGCTATGAGAGAACAATCGTGAATCCCATACCGGGAACCACACGGGACCCCATCGATACGCCCTTCGAACTGGAAGGGAAAAAGTACCTCTTGATCGATACCGCGGGTATCCGGCGGAAGGGCAAGGTCAGCATGAAGCTCGAAAGATACAGTGTCGTTGAAGCGATAAAGTCACTTGACCGCTGCGATATCGCGCTTATTCTCATCGACGCGGAAGAGGGAATCACGGAGCAGGACACCAAGATCGCCGGCCTTGCCTATGAACGGGGCGTGGCCTGCATCATCATCTTGAACAAGTGGGACCTCATCGAAAAGGATAACTCCACCATCGGCACCTATGTTCAAAACGTGAAGGATAAACTTAAATACCTTGACTTTGCGCCCATACTATCCGTATCGGCTCTCACAGGACAGAGGATCATAAAGATATTCGATCTGATCGATACGGTGTATGAAGACTACACGAAGAGGGTTTCCACATCGAGCCTGAACGCTCAACTAGAAAAGATACTTGAAAAAATGCCTCCTTCACGGTATCGAAACAAACCGAACAAAATTAGTTATGCCACCCAGGTATCGGCCAAACCACCTACTTTTTTGTTCTTTGTAAAGGAACCGAAGGCAATTCACTTCTCCTATGAACGATATCTTGAAAACCGTATCAGGGAAGATTTTGATTTTGGCCATGCGCCTCTCAAAATCATCTTTAGAAAAAAATCGGGGCGGGATTAATTGCAAAATATTTCATAAAATTTAATTGACTTAAGAATATGATTTATGATAGGAAATTCAACTTCAGGCAATAAAAAATTTACTTTAAGGGGGGCATGTTTAAATGAAAAGAATTTTAATGTCGTTGCTGGCTTTGTCTTTAATCTTTACCTTTGCAATTCCTTCGGCAGCAGTTGCCGAGGAATCTTTCAAGGTTGGCGCTTACCTTCCGATGACCGGTCCCGTTGCGGCCTATGGTCAGATGGAATGGGCGGGCGTTCAGGCTGCCAACAAAATTCAGCCGACGGTGCTGGGAAAAAATGTCGAACTCTTTTTGGTTGACACGAAGAGTGACAAGATCGAAGCGGCAAATGCCGTTGACAGGCTGATAAAGAAGAATAAGGTTCACGCCATCATTGGTGAGGCGATCAGCGGTAATACCCTTGCGGGAGGACCCATTGCCGACAAGGCACAGATTCCCATGGTTTCGCCCACCGCAACGAATCCCCTGGTCACCCAGGACAAGAAATACGTCTTCCGCGTCTGCTTCATAGATCCCTTCCAGGGTGAAGCAGCAGCCTCCTATGCCTACGATACGATGGGTGCAAAAAAGGCGGCAATCCTCGTGGACATCGCTCAGGACTACTGCGTAGGTCTCGCAAACTTCTTCGCGAAAAGCTTCATCAAGAAAGGCGGAGAAATCGTCGCAACGGCATACTGCCAGACGATGGATCAGGACTTTACGGCACAGCTTTCGGCTATTATGGCCGCAAAACCTGACGTAATCTACATGCCCAACTACTACACGGAAGTTGCACTCTCCTGCAGACAGGCGGCTGAGCTGGGACTCAATGTTCCTGTTTTCTCTGCCGACGGCGCACAGGCGGAAGAGCTGATCTCGATCGGCGGTAAGGCTGTAGAAGGCGTAATCTTCATCGGACATTTCGCCAAGGAAGCGGCCGCATCGGAGCTTGCCAAGACCTATATAGAAACCTACGAAAAGGAAACAGGGAAAGAAGCCTCGGCCTTCGACGCCCTCGGTGCCGATGCCTATTTCATACTCCTCGACGCAGTCGAAAGGGCCAAATCGGTTGAGGGACCGAAGATCAGAGCAGCCCTGGCAAGTACCAAGAATTTCCCGGCGGTTTCGGGCAACATAAATATCGGCGAGGATGGCAACGCGATTAAGGATGCCGTCCTTCTTCACGTAAAAGATGGTAAATTCAGATATCTCGCGACCTTCAAACAGTAATTACTTGTAAGGTTACGATAAAAACCTAATATAATGAGATTTACACAGGGATAGGGGTTACGCTTTTCCCCTATCCCTTTTTTAGAATGTTGTCATCAAGACAGATCGAGAAGGGATCACCATTTGGATCTTGCGCAATTTTCACAACAACTCATAAACGGCATTTCACTCGGCAGCCTCTATGGCATCATCGCCATCGGCTATACAATGGTGTATGGAATCCTGAGACTGATAAACTTCGCCCACGGCGATGTCATGATGATGGGGTGTTTCTTCGCCTATTACGGTATTCTGATGTTTTCCCTTCCCTGGCAGTTTTCCTTTATTATCGCAATCGCACTGACAGCCATACTGGGCATTATCATCGACAGGGGAGCTTACCGTCCCGTGAGAAAGGCCCCGAGGATCTCGGCACTTATCACGGCCATCGGAGTCTCTTTTCTTCTTGAAAACGCCGGCATCGTGGTATTCGGCGGAAGGCAGAAGGCCTTTTTCCGGCCCGAAATGTTTGACAGCATTATTACATTCCACGGAATTCGCTTTCTCAATCTCGCCATCTATGTGCCCATCATTACCCTCACACTATTGGGCATAATTCTATTAATAATTTACAGGACCAAAGTGGGACGGGCCATGCGCTGCATCTCCCACGATATGGAAACGACCAGGTTAATGGGTGTGGATGTCAACAGGGTTATCGCTATAACCTTTGCCATGGGCTCCGCCGCAGCGGCAGCCGGCGGGATCCTCTGGGCCTTGAAATATCCCCAGATTAATCCTCTAATGGGTATTATTCCCGGGCTGAAGGCATTTGTTGCGGCCGTTCTCGGCGGAATCGGCAATGTAGGCGGGGCCATGATCGGTGGACTTATCCTCGGACTCGCAGAGATAATGCTTGTGGCGATTCGTCCCGATCTTTCAGGATACAGGGATGCAATCGCTTTCGGAATATTGATCATAATTCTGCTTTTCCGACCGACGGGTCTGTTTGGCGAGAAATTACCCGAATAATAACGAGGTTCGGTGAGATTTGGACGTACATCACAGAAGAAATCAGATACTCTCTATACTGGCTATCGGGCTCGGTTTTGTACTGCTCTATCTCGCGCAGAAATACCTCACAAGTTACCAGGTCAGGATCCTCAACAACTGTGGCCTCTTTATCACTCTGGCGGTAAGCTACAATCTGATCAATGGCGTCACGGGACAGTTTTCTCTTGAACCCAATGCCTTTGTTGCTATCGGTGCCTACACGTCAGCCCTTCTCACGCTTTCACCGGCGGAAAAAGCGATGTCTTTCATCATTGAACCGATCATATGGCCGCTCAGTGTCATTCAAACGCCTTTCATTATATCGCTCTTAGCAGCAGGGATTGTAACCGCCATCTTCGGCTTTTTAATGGGCTTCGCCGTCTTCAGGGTTCGGGGTGATTATCTCGCCATTGTTACTCTTGGCTTTGGCGAGGTCGTCAGGGTCGTCGCCAATAACACTCAGACCATCACCAACGGTCCCCTGGGACTCAAGGCACTTGCACCGTATACAAATGTGTGGTGGACGTGGGGTCTTGCCCTTATCACTGTTTTTTATGTATCGAGGCTCGTCAGAACGAGCTACGGAATGGCCATGAAGGCCGTTAAATATGACGAAGCAGCCGCGGAAGCTGTTGGTATCAACGCCTTCCGGCACAAAATGCTGGCCTTCACCTCGAGCGCCTTTTTCGAAGGAATCGGCGGCGGACTCCTGGCCCATCTTATTACCACGATATCGCCCACACTCTTTACCTTTTTCCTTACCTTTAATCTCCTCATTATGATTGTGGTCGGAGGACTGGGGAGTACTACGGGGGCCATTATTGCCGCCATACTTGTTACATGGGGCGGAGAATTCCTGCGGTTTGTCGAAGAACCGATCAACATATTCTTTATACATATTCCTGCGGTACCCGGTATGCGCATGGTAATCTTTTCCCTTCTTCTCGTCTTAATGATGATATTTGCCCGTCACGGCATCATGGGAACACGGGAATTTTCATGGAACTGGGTCGTCGATAGAATGAACGGGCTAAAATTCTTACTGAGGAACAGGGGCTGATGGATTTTTTCGCAGCTAAAAACCTAACGATGAAATTCGGTGGTCTCGTAGCCGTCAATGATTTCAATATTACCCTTAAAAGGGGCGAGATTGTCGGGCTTATCGGACCAAACGGGGCCGGAAAAACCACCGTATTCAATATGGTTGCGGGCTATTATGAACCAACGGAAGGAACGATAACCTTTTCTAAAAATATCATCAACGGAAAGAAGGCCAATGAGATTACGAAACTTGGCATTGCTCGGACCTTTCAGAACATTCGCCTCTTTACCGAGCTTTCCGTGATAGAAAATGTCATGATCGCCTATCACTGTCGAGTCAAGTCAACCTTTCTGGGTGCAGTTTTGCGTTTTCCACTCTACAGGCGTGAAGAAAAAATGATGCACGAAGGGGCCATGAATATCCTGGAGGAAGTGGGACTCGCCTCTCTTGCGAAAGAACGTTCCGATTCTCTTCCTTATGGACAGCAAAGGAGGCTGGAGATTGCCCGGGCACTCGCCACGGGACCCGAACTACTCCTCCTCGATGAGCCGGCGGCGGGAATGAATCCTCAGGAAACTCAGGACCTGGTCGATCTTGTGATACGCATACGAGACAATCACGGTCTTACCGTCTTTCTAATAGAACATGACATGAAGTTCGTTATGCAGATATGCGAGAGAATGAAGGTGATCGATTACGGGACGACAATAGCCGAAGGAACTCCCGAAGAGATACAGAACAACGAAAGAGTCATAAAGGCGTATTTAGGAGAGGCATAAGTTGCTTAAGATTAGGGATCTTAACGTACATTACGGCGGTATTCATGCACTGAAGGGTGTGACCCTTGATGTACCGGAAAGCAAGATAATCACCCTTGTGGGCGCGAACGGTGCGGGAAAGAGCACCCTTCTACGGACAATCAGCGCCCTCGTCACTGCCACCAGCGGATCGATAAAATTTACGGGCCATGAAATACTTGGAATGGAGAGTCATGATATCGTTCAGGATGGTATCGCCATGGCGCCTGAAGGTCGTAAGGTCTTTGTCAATCTCAGCGTGTCCGATAATCTCCTTATGGGAGCCTACAATAGAAAAAATGCGGGAGAAATCAAAACAGACATGGAATGGATTTATTCCATATTCCCCCGATTAGAGGAGAGAATGTCTCAGCAGGCAGGGACCCTTTCCGGAGGCGAGCAGCAGATGCTCGCTGTTGGTCGCGCCCTGATGTCCCGTCCCAAACTCCTCATGCTTGATGAGCCCTCATTAGGCCTTGCACCGCTTCTCATAAGCGAAGTCTTCAGGGTGATAGGACAGATACACGATGAGGGAACCACGATCCTGCTTATCGAACAGAACGCCATGGCAGCCCTTAATATAGCAGATTACGGGTATGTGATGGAAACGGGAAAGATCGTCCTCGAGGGAACGGGGAGGGACCTTTTAAATGATGAAAGAGTTAAAAAGGCCTACCTTGGAGAATCGATATAGTATCGAAGATTACTATTCTTTCAATCACCGGTTACTCAGCTTAGTTTCTCAAACGCTTCTTTAATCCGTGCAATTCCTTTTTCAATATTTTCCATTGATGTGGCATAGGAAAGCCTGACGTGATTATCATTTCCGAAGGCAACGCCCGGCACGACGGCAACATTTGCCTCATCAAGAAGATAAGCTGATAGGGAGGTTGAATCTTCTACCTTTCTTCCCCCATAGGATCTTCCATAGACTGATGAAATGTCGGGGAAGACATAAAAGGCACCCAGAGGCTTCAAACAGGTAATTTCGGGAATACTTTTCAGGCCATCGACAATACAGCTTCTCCTCTTTGCAAACTCTTGAACCATCGTTCTGGTTGCTTCCTGATCACTCCTGATGGCCTCTACCGCTGCCTTCTGAGAAATCGAAACAGGATTCGACGTGCTCTGACTCTGTATTTTTGCTATCTGAGAGATTATTTCTTCTGAGCCTGCGGCATATCCTATTCTCCATCCGGTCATTGCATAGGATTTTGATACCCCGTTCACAACAATGGTCTTCTCTTTCATATCGTTGCTAACATTCGCTATATTTGAAAAGGAAAAGTCATCATATATAATCTTTTCATAGATATCGTCTGAGATGATAACCACTTCCCTTCTCGAAAGCACCGAGGCAAGCTCCTCCAGTTCCGAAAAGGAATATGCCGCTCCGGTGGGATTTGAAGGACTATTAAGGATAAGTGCCTTTGTTTTTCCGGTTATCGCTTTTTCGAGTTGTCGAGCGGTTATCTTGAATCCATTATTTTTTTCGGCATATATAAACACCGGTGTCGCATTTGCAAGAAGAACGATATCGGGATAAGAAACCCAGTACGGTGCCGGAATAATGACTTCATCCCCGTTGTCGAAGAGCACCTGGGCAATGTTGTAGAGGGATTGCTTTGCGCCGCTGGATACAACTATTTCAGAACGCCTGTAGCTCAGGCGGTTCTCACGCCCCAATTTATCTGCAATCGTATCCTTGAGCTCATCCGTACCTCCTACAGGAGTATACTTTGTAAAACCCTTTTCTATGGCATCAATAGCCGCTTTTTTTATATGTAACGGTGTATCAAAATCCGGCTCACCCGCACCAAATCCTATTACATCTTTCCCCTCGGCACGGAGGGCATTTGCCCTTGCCGTGATGGATAGTGTTGCCGAAGGTTTTATTTTCGCTACCCGTTTGGCAAATTTCATATCTTTTCGTGACACTCTTTCAGTTATTGTTCTTCATTGTAGGAAATTTGACCTTGAGTTTCTTCAGCACGGAATCGGGCACCATTCCCTTAACGGACCCTCCAAGGCTGGCCGCCTCTTTTATAATTCTGGAATTGCAATAAAACCACTTGGAGCCCGTCATCAGGAAGACCGTCTCAACCCTTCTATCAAGCCGTCTGTTCATTAACGCAAGCTGGAACTCATATTCGAAGTCTGACATGGCCCTCAATCCCCTCAATATGCAGCAGGCTTCAGAGTCTTTCACGTAATCGATGAGAAGTCCCGAATAACTATCTACCGTCAGCCTCTTGTCATCACCGATCACGCCTCTGATAAGCTCCGTCCTCTCCTCGACACTGAAAAGTGACGATTTGTTTGGATTAAATCCGATGAGTATTATGAGATTGTCAAAGATTCCTAATCCCCTCTTTATGATATCGATGTGACCGTTGGTAATCGGATCGAATGAACCCGGATATACAGCCGTCTTACCCATTTTCCCTCTCCTTATCAGTTTGGTTGTAAAAAAGAGATTACCGTATCGCCATACTTTCTCTGGTCGGTTACAACAAAATCATCATTACCACAACACTCCTCATTTGAAGAGTGTTCCATAACAAGAATTCCATTCTTCGACGTTATCCGGTGCGCACCCAAGATACCGAGTGTTTTCTCAATCAAACCCTTTTCATAGGGAGGGTCTGCAAAGATAATATCAAAGCATTTATCCCTCATCGATAACAGTTCAATACCCTTTTTGACCGTCTTTGGCACTATTTCAAAACCGCTTTCAAATCCGCAGAGGTCAATATTTTTTTTAATTGTCCCCGCATGAAGCCTTGCCACCTCCACAAAAAAAACAGGTTTTGCGCCCCTGCTCATGGCCTCGATGCCGACGTTGCCCGTACCGGCAAAAAGATCGAGAAAGGATCTGCCTTCCAGGGGTTGGAGAATATTGAAGATCGATTCCTTGACCCTGTCGGCAGTTATCCTGATACTGCTTCCCTTCGGCACAAGAAGCCTTCTTCCCCTCGAATGTCCCCCGACTACTCTCATAACGACTACTGCAAATAATCCTTCATGAGGATTTCCGCTATCTGAATCGTATTCAGGGCAGCCCCTTTTCGTATATTATCCGACACCACCCATATATTCAAACCATTCGGTATCGATTCGTCTTCCCGTATTCTGCCGACAAAGGTATCATCCTTTCCCGCTGCCTCACTGGGAAGGGGATAGAGACATTCTTCCGGACTATCCAGCACTGTGACGCCGGGCGCCTTGGAAAGAATCTCCCGTGCCTCGGAGACGGTAATCTTTCGTTCCGTTTCAATGTTGACCGCTTCAGAATGACCATAGAACACGGGCACCCGTACCGTCGTCGCCGTCACCGCTATGGAAGGATCACCCATGATCTTTTTGGTCTCATTCACCATTTTCATTTCTTCCTTTGTGTACCCGTTGTCGAGAAAGACATCGATATGGGGAAGACAGTTAAAGGCGATTCTGTGCGGATACACCTCAATTTCAGGGTCCTTCATATTGAGGAGGGCTTTTGTCTGCCCGACCAGTTCCTCTACGGCGTTTTTCCCCGTTCCCGATACCGCCTGATAGGTGGAGACCACAATTCTCTTTATTCCCACCGCATCATAAATCGGCTTCAATGCCACCACCATCTGAATCGTTGAACAGTTAGGATTTGCAATGATGCCCTTATTCTTATACAGACCGATCGCATCGGGATTTACCTCGGGAACAACAAGCGGGCATTCGGGATCCATTCTGAAGGCACTCGTGTTATCTATGACGATACACCCGGCCCGAGCGGCAATGGGTGCGAATTTTTCACTGATACTTCCCCCCGCTGAAAAAAGTCCTATCTCTACTCCTCCAAACGAATCCTCATCCAATACTTCAACGGGGCAGTCCTTTCCCCTGAATTGCAGTTCCTTTCCCAGTGAACGCTCCGACGCAAGAAGTTTTAATTCCCTTATGGGGAAATTCCTCTCCTCCAGGATTTTTATCATCTCGCCGCCGACGAGGCCCGTTGCCCCAACAACTGCTACAGTAAAATCTCTCATGAATTTTTTCTTCCTCTTCTCTATAGTTACGACAACCACGTCACAAAGCCACAAGTCTCCCTGTGGCCCTGACAGATTTTGATGAGAAAATTATCATATCTCGTGATGTTCGTATTTTTCCTTATCCACCCCCCGGTGCCGAATCCTTTTCACAAACTTGGCCACCTGCCAGACCGGGCCGGAAATGCTGTACGTTACCGCAACCGTGAACAACATAACCTGCGGCTCGAGGACAATGACAATAAATATCAGTATAATGAGAACGAAGGTCACAAAGGGTTTTCTTGAAAAGACATTCAGATCCTTGAAGCTGTAGTATTTTATATTGCTGACCATGAGGAGAGACAGGACTACAACGCCGAAGAGAACAGAAGGATGGTTAATGGTTCCCTCACCTCCCAGATAGTAAAAAAGCAAAACAGACGTTGCGATAACGGCAGCAGCCCCGGGAATGGGCAGGCCGTTGAATACCTTGCTCTCGATTATCCCTATCTGGATATTAAATCTCGCGAGCCTCAGGGCACCACAGACGACAAAGAGAAATGCCGCAAGCCATCCGTATCTGCCGAAGGGCGATAAGGCCCATGAATAGGCAAGGATCGCAGGTGCCAAACCGAAGGCAACAAGATCGGAAAGAGAGTCGTACTCGGCCCCGAATTTACTCGTCGTATTCGTAAATCTGGCTATCTTTCCGTCAAGGCCGTCAAAGAAAAACGCTATGATAATCGAGAGAGCGGCCCGTGAATAATCACCTTGCAACGACGCAATCACTGAATAAAATCCGCAGAAGAGACTTGCCGTCGTGAAGAGATTCGGCAAAATGTAAATGCCTTTCTTCATGTGAGTCTGGTTAATCTTCGTCCTGTTTTTCATTTAAAACACCCTATCCTCGTCTCGCCGGCCTTCACCCTTTCCCCGCGCTTCACGAGTACTTCAGCTTCGAGAGGCAGAAAGACCTCCAGCCTGGAACCGAACCGTATGAGACCGAAACGCTCTCCCTGTATTGCCTCCATTCCCTTTTCTATCCAGCAGACGATCCTTCGTGCTATAAGTCCCGCTATCTGTATAGTAAGAATCTCCTTTTTGTCGTCTGTTTCAACGAGAACGGCATTGCTTTCATTAAGTTCAGATGCCTTGTCGAGATTGGCCGAAAAAAACTTGCCCTTCCGATAGCGAATATCCTTGACACGGCCGGAACATGGCATCCTGTTTACATGGACATTAAAGACACTCATAAAGATGCTGATCTTTTTGTACCTCCCGTTGAGCATATCGTTTCCGTCCACTTCCTCTATCTTGAGAACCCTGCCGTCTGCCGGTGAAAGTACGGACTTAACGTCTTCAGGGATTTTCCTCTCGGGATTTCGAAAGAACCAGAGGACGAATAAAGCGGCTGCAGAGAAAAACCCGCCAAGCCATGAGTTATGAAAGGCATAGGATACTACCGACAGGGCGGCGAGGGGTACAAAAAAAACGAGTCCTTCAAGGACAATGGGGCTCTTTTTATAATTCATTGGCTGGTAACCACGTAACTCTCTAAGAATTCTACGAATCTTTATACCTAGAGAGGATTTCATATATTTTTTCTTTGCCTATCAGCTTTTTTTTCTGCAGGGTTTTCTTTTCTATCTCTTCATCCGGTGTAAGATAGACCTTGCTGTTCAGACCCTCCAGGATTTCCTCATATTTTGCGTGTTGTTCCACATACTTTCTGAGTTCTTCATCCTGACCAATATATTGTGCAATGAGCTCTTTTTCGTTTTCTTCCATGAATCACAAACCTCCAAAGGAAACTTTATATAGTAGATATAGAAAACTATGTCAATAAGCTATGAATCATCTCTTCATTTCCGCATAGGATGGACGAAGATACCGGGGCTTCAGTAAAGCTGTGTCAATAAAATCTCCTCTTTTGAACTTATGCATGCCCAGAAGACCGGCAGTTCCCGCCCGTATATCGCTCTGACATGGGGGAAGAAAAAAAGATCGTTTCGGCATTATTTTTCTTATGAGGTCTTCGTATCGTATCGCCCCATCGCCTAAAAAGACAATATCCCCCTTGAGATCTTTCAAAAACTCGGCCGGTGTTACCGCCCTTTCATCGCCTGTCTTTTCAGGATATTTTGCTTCACCGTTAAATCGATAGAGCGCCGTATAGACCTCATCTCTTTTTGCATCTATCATGGGACAGACCGTTTTGAACGAGTCGGGAACATTCATTGCGAGCGTTTCAAGGGTGGAGACGCCGATAAGGGGCTTTTCAAGGGCAAAAGCCAGGCCCTTTAACGCACTGACCCCCACCCGTATACCGGTAAACGATCCGGGTCCCACCGTAGTGACGAAGAGATCAACCTCCTCAATTCTCCTCTTTATCATGGAAAGCAGCCCCTCAATCGCATGCACAATCGTCTCTCCATGTTTCTTTTCAGTATTTACCATAACCTCGGCACGGACGGTCTCCTCTTCGAGAAGGGCAAAATGTGCTTTTTTTGTTGATGTATCCGATGCAAGAACAAACATATCCTACCATCCAAATATCCTTACGATGTCATTCCAGAAGACGAATATCATAAGCATCATGAGGAGAAAAAACCCCACCTGCTGCGCCATCTCCCGCCACCTTATATTGACCTCCTTGCCTGTCGCAGCCTCGATAAGAAAAAACATGAGATGGCCCCCATCCAGAACGGGGATCGGCAAAAGATTAAGGACTCCAAGATTAATGCTCAGAAAGGCCATGAAAAAGACAAAGGGAATGAGACCCTGCTTGGCAAATTCACCCGACATTTTTGCTATAAGAATGGGGCCTCCCAACTCGCGAGGAGATACAACTCCTTCAATTATTTTATATATTCCGACTACGACAAGTGTTGTCACCGACCATGTCTGTCCAATCCCCTGAAGAACCGCTTCAAAGGGATTAAATCGTTTCACCACCATTTCCTGGGAAGAGCTTATGCCGACCTGATAGGCCTCAACCTCTTCTCCAAAGACATTGAGCCCTTTTGTCTTCTCGGGCACCACACCGATATGGAGAATTTTGGCTCCTCTTTCTATCTCAAATTCCAGTTCCCTTCCTTTGCTGTCCCGTATTATATCCGCCAGCTCAGACCACAGTTCTATCTTATCCCCGTCGATCGCGAGTATCCTGTCGCCCTTCTCGATCCCCGCTCTCATCGCGGCGGCCCCCTCCTGAACTCCCCCCACCTTCGACGTAAGCGAGGGAACACCGATTCCGAAGATCACGGAAAAAACCACAATAGCGAAGACAAAATTAAAGAGCGGTCCTGCAATAACTATTGCCATTCTTTTCAATACATGCTGACGCAGAAATGACCGCTTTTCATCCTCGGGCCCTATCTCGTCCTCCTCTGATTCGCCGAGAAGCTTCACATATCCCCCAAGAGGAACAGCGGATACGAGGTATTCCGTTTCTCCCACGGTCTTCCCGATTATTTTGGGTCCAAATCCAAGAGAGAATTTCAACACACCCACACCCGACAATTTGGCGACGAGGAAGTGACCGAGTTCATGAACGAAAATCAATACACCCAGAAGAATGATTACCGAGACAATGTTGATACCCATCAGGATCCTTCCTTGCTGTCTTTGATTATTTTTTGCGCCTTTGCTCTTCCCCACTCATCTGCCCTGAGGACATCATCAAGTGATTCAGGCTCAAATGGCACATGAAGATCAAGCGTTTTTTCAACAACCCGCGGAATGTCGGTAAATCCGATCTCGCGGGAAAGAAAGGCCGCGACAGCTACTTCGTTGGACGCGTTCAAAACGGCAGGCATCGACCCACCCCTTTTTACCGCCCCGTATGCAAGACCAATGCTCGGAAACATATCAAAATCGGGCGGGAAAAACTCTATCTTTTCAACCTCGGCAAGATTGAGAGCGGGTTCAACAACCTCTTCCCTTTCCGGATAGAAAAGGGCATACGATATGGGTCCCTTCATATCGGGTAGACCGAGCTGCGCAATCAAAGATCCGTCGCTATATTCAACCATGGAGTGAACGATGCTCTGAGGATGAACGATAATTTCGATTCTCTCTATATCGACGCCGAAGAGCCACTTCGCCTCAATAACCTCAAGGCCCTTGTTCATCATCGTTGCCGAATCTATGGTAATCTTCTTCCCCATCTCCCACTTCGGATGTTTCAGGGCATCATCGGGGGTAACGGCTGAAAGTTTG
The DNA here is from genome assembly GCA_016933215.1 of Deltaproteobacteria bacterium. GTDB lineage: Bacteria > Desulfobacterota > Syntrophia > Syntrophales > UBA2210 > JAFGBH01. The sequence goes on from JAFGBH010000079.1 coordinate 16,852, forward strand.
TCTCTTTCCAGCTTAAAAAAAGGCCCTCCCGAGGCGGTGAGAATGATCCGCCTGATATCTTTTTTATTGTGGCCTGAAATACACTGGAAAATCGCGCTGTGCTCGCTGTCAACGGGAATAATTTTTACTCCGCACGACAAAGCCGTCTCCACGACAAGCCTGCCCGCCATTACCATTGTTTCCTTGTTGGCGAGGGCTATTCCTTTTCCTGCCTCAATGGCATCAACTGTCGGCACGAGTCCCGCCGCACCCACAATCGCAGATACAACCATATCGACTTCCCGGAGCGTCGCTGCCTCTCTTAATCCTTCAACGCCTGAGAGGATTTCGGTTTCACAGGACCTGCCCAGCATTTCCCTCAATTTGTCCGCATGCTTTTTATCAATAACGGATACAACCTTCGGGCCGAACTCTTCGATCTGATTTTTCAGAAGTGGTAGATTTCTCCCCGCTGAGAGGGCGGTAACACTGAATTGAGTCTGATTTCTCCTTATTACATCTAAGGTGCTGGTTCCGATTGAACCGGTGGCCCCCAGAATGGATATATTTTTCATTTTATAAAAAGTATACTATAGTAATACACAAAGGGGATGATAAATATAAAAGAATCCAACCGATCTAATATCCCTCCATGTCCCGGAAGCAAAGATCCGGAGTCTTTAACCATTGACGCTCTTTTTATGGAAGATTCACAAAGATCACCCAGCTGTCCGAGTATGCCTCCCATAAAACCGATCACAATGGCGTGTACAAAGGGAATTTCCGAAAGAAAGAGAATCTTAAATATGAGACATCCCAAAATGGTGCCAACAACGGAACCGATCGCACCCTCCTCGGTCTTCTTCGCGCTTATCTCGGGAAACAATTTTCTCTTTCCAAAGGTCTTTCCCGCATAGAAAGCCGAAATATCGCTTGAAAAGGTAATGACGACTATAAAGACAACCCAGAGAGCCCCGTTCTCAAACCCCCTGAGGAGAATAAAATGAGACATCATGAAGGCTATGTACATATACCCGAATACTACCTTTATAAGAACCATAAGATCGCTTGATCCGGACTTCATCCTGAGGAGAAAAAGGAGGAAAACAATAAAGAATGAAAAGGTGGCCGTCGCGGACATGAGGGGAAGACCGCCCATATGGGCTGCCACCGGAATCAATATCCCTATGAAAAGTCCCTCATACTTTTCCAGGGAATATTCGTCACCGAAGACCATCCTGTTATATTCAAAGATACCGCGAAGAATGACAGCCATAATAATACCGAGAAAAACGATATCGCTGAAGCGATAGGGAAAGACGATAAGTGCAATGAGAACGGGCACGACGACAATACCAGTAATGAGTCTCTTGACGTGAGAATCCATATCCTAATCCTTCGACAGCTGTTCGCTGGTCATACCGAACCGCCGTTCTCTTCTCTGATAATCGGCGATTGCTTCTAAAAGATGCTCTCTGGAAAAATCAGGCCAGAGCACATCGGTAAAATAAAGCTCTGTATAGGCAAGCTGCCATATGAGGAAATTGCTCAATCTGTACTCACCGCTGGTTCTAATGAGCAAATCGGGGTCGGGCATCTCGGGGAAATAGAGATACTGAGAAAACATATCCTTCGTAATAGTGTCTTCCTTAATAGTGCCGCTCCTGATATCCCTGGCGATTTTTTTTACTCCATCCACTATCTCGTCCCTGCCCCCATAGCTGAGCGCCAGATTGAGACACATCCCTTGATTTCCGGACGTTTTTTCTATTGCCTCGCAAAGAGTTGTCTTCACGCCACCGGCGAGAGCATCAATATCGCCAATTGCCATCAGCCTGATATTGTTATCCATCATCTCATTCAGTTCTTCTTCAAGATAATTTTTCAGGAGTGCCGTCAGCGCCCTCACTTCTTCTTTCGGCCTCAGCCAGTTTTCTACTGAAAAGGCATAGAGGGTAAGATACTTGATACCGAGCTTCCTACAGGTCTTCACCACAGCACGAACAGCCTCAGCGCCTTTTCTGTGCCCCAGTACCCTGTTCATTGAATTTTTTGTGGCCCATCTTCCATTGCCATCCATTATTATGGCAATGTGTTTCGGTAATTTATCTCTATCGATTCGTTCCATCAAAAAACCCGGTCATCCAACAGTCTTTGCATTAACTATCACGGCACACTGACATTTTCAAGGTATCTTTGTGTGAGGCAGTAACCTGTTGTTCTGTAGGTTCCTTTACCTACCAGAGGGAATAAAAAAGGTTATTCCAACTGACCTCTGTTGCCGCAAAAAAGGGGAACCTTAGGCTCCCCTCGATCATGTCCCCTTCTGCTCACAATCCTATATCTCCATAATTTCCTCTTCTTTGTCAGCAAGTACACTGTCCGCCCTTTTTATATAATCATCGGTTATCTTCTGCACTTCTTCCTGATGGGTAAACAGATTATCTTCCGATATATCTCCACTCTTTTTCAATTCTTTAAGGTTATTGTTTGCATCTCTTCTGGTGTTCCGCAGATTAATCTTACATTCCTCGGCCATCTTCTTGACCACCTTCACCAGTTCCTTCCGTCTCACCTCGGTGAGGGGCGGAATATTGATTCTGATCACCTTTCCGTCGTTCATGGGAACCAGACCGAGCTCCGATTTCTGGATGGCCTTTTCGATATTCCCGATGGCACTCTTGTCCCAGGGAGAAATTACAATAAGCTGACTCTCCGGCACAGAGAGAGAGGCAACCTGATTTAAGGGAGTCATCGTGCCATAGTAATCTACCTTGATGCCGTCGAGAAGTGAGATGGATGCCCGCCCCGTTCGCACCTTATTGAAGGCTCTGTCCAGAAACTGGAGGTGCTTTTCCATATCCCCTTTCATTTCTTCAAATACCAATTCGGTCATGTCTTAGGCCCCCACTTTTGTTCCTATCGGCTCTCCGCAGATTACCCGCCTGATATTTCCCCTCTGTTCAAGATTAAATACCACAATCGGGAGATTATTGTCCCTGCACATCGAAATCGCCGTCGAATCCATTACCCTCAGATTCCGTGACAGGACTTCCGTGTAATCGATCCTCTCAAAGATTGTAGCATCGCCGTTTTTGACAGGATCTTTATCGTACACGCCGTCCACCTTCGTGGCCTTGAGGACAACATCGGCCTGCATCTCGAGTGCCCTCAAAGAGGCGGCGGTATCGGTCGTAAAGTAGGGGTTTCCCGTCCCCGCTGCAAAAATTACGACCCTTCCCTTTTCAAGATGATTAATCGCCTTCCCTTTTATATAGGGCTCGGCCACATCCCTCATATCGATAGCTGTTTGAACACGAGTGGTAACACCAATCCCTTCGAGCACATTCTGAAGGGCAAGGCCGTTAATGACCGTGGCAAGCATCCCCATATGGTCGGCAGATGCCCTGTCGAGGCCCTTCGTGCTTGCCTCGACACCCCTGAAGATATTACCGCCTCCGATCACTATCCCCAGCTCGACGCCGAGGGTAATAATGTCTTTCACCTCTTCGGCTATCACCTTGAGAACTTCAATATCTATTCCGAAGGAACTTTTTCCTAACAGTGCCTCGCCACTGAGCTTGAGGATTACTCTCTTATATACTGGTTTATCCATAGAAGATTGAGTGCCCTGAATGTAATTATTATGGTGCACCGATCATTAAAACGTTTCGATGCCCTGTAAAGCCTTCCAACACAAAGTGAAAGTGCTAAATCTCTTCGCCCAGCTGAAAGCGCGCAAAGCGTCGTACGATAATATTTTCTCCCGTTGTCGCTATCGTATTTTGTACAAGGGTTCCCACGGTAATATCCGTATCCTTGATGAACTTCTGATTCAGGAGGCACACTTCCTCGTAGAATTTTTTGAGTTTGCCCTCAATAATCCTGTCGACAATCTTTTCAGGTTTTCCCTCATCAAGGGCCTGGGTCTTGTAAATCTCTTTCTCGCTTTCCAATACCGCCTGAGGTACATCCTCTTCGGCGAGATAGGTCGGATTCGATGCTGCAATGTGCATGGCAATATCTCGTGCCAGTGCGCCGAAGCCTTCAGTCTTAGCTACAAAATCGGTCTCACAATTGACCTCAACCATAACACCTATTTTACCCTGCATATGGATATACGAAGCGATCACTCCGTCCTTCGCCGCCCTGGAAGACCTCTTCGTTGCCGCGGATAGGCCCTTTTTTCTCAAGTACTCTATAGCCTTTTCAAAATCTCCATCGGATGCTACCAGAGCCTCCTTGCAGTCCATCATACCGGCATTGGTTTTGTCTCGTAATTCTTTTACTGCAGATGCTGTAATACCCAATTTACTTTACCTCCTCGGTTTCATCCTCTTCCTCGGAATTATTATCAGATTCCTCTGTTATCTCCGCTTCCTTTGTTTCAACGCTTTCAGGAACGTCAAGCTCCTCCTCCACTGCTGCCGCTTCTTCCAGCTCTACTTCCAGATCCTCTTTAATGTCTTCTTTGTCGCTTTCTGCCTGAATCATCTCTTCGAAACGTCTCTTTCCTTCAAGAACGGCATCGGCCATCTTTGAGGAAAAGAGCTTGATAGCCCTTATGGCATCGTCATTTCCTGGAATGATGTAATCGATATTATCGGGATCACAATTTGTATCCACAATCGCCGCTATGGGAATTCCAAGCTTATTTGCTTCCTTAACAGCGATAATCTCCTTCTTCGGATCAATAATAAAAATGCCTCCGGGCAAGCCCTTCATGTCTCTGATACCACCCAGGACCTTTTGAAGCTTGTCCCTTTCCTTTTGCAGTTTCAGTATCTCTTTCTTGGGAAAGGCATTGATGCTTTCGTCCTCAAACATTGCATCGAGGGAATTCAACCTGTCGATACTCTTTTTCAGGGTAACGAAATTTGTGAGCATACCGCCAAGCCACCGCTGATTGACATGGGGCATCCCTGCCCTCTCCGCTTCCGCCTTTATCGATTCCTGGGCCTGTCGTTTGGTACCCACGAAGAGGACTTCTTTTCCGGAAGCTACCGTATCAACAATAAAATTGTACGCAACATCGAACATGTGAACCGTTTGCTGCAGATCGACAATATAGATTCCGTTTCGTGCACCGAAAATATATTCTTTCATTTTCGGATTCCATCTGTTCGTCTGATGGCCGAAATGAACTCCCGATTCGAGCAGCATCTTCATTGATAATTGTGCCATATAAAATCTCCTTTGTTCGTTTTTTTCCTCCACCCCCGTCACCTTGCTGTGAAACTTTTTTTAAAAAGCAACGCACAACAATCAAGGGGTGTGTGAAATCGCCAACTTATTAGCTGGAGCGAGTTACCACATACGGGGCAAATAATCAAGGCAAAAAAGAGTATATGGGAGTATAGTTACTGCCCGCTTCAGCTTGTATAGAGTGAGTTTATCTTCACATATTCATAGGAAAGGTCGGACGTATACATTCGACAGGATTTTTTCCCCATGCCGAGCCGTATCAGGACACCGATCGAGTCTTTTTTCATCACTTCGGCAAGCCTTTTCACATTACCTTCCACACCTTTTCCGCCTGAAAAAAGTGGAATTCCCTCAAAATAGAGCTCAACCGATTCTGGTAACAGAGCTATCCCTGTCGATCCGATGGCAGATATGATTCTCCCCCAGTTGGGATCTTCCCCGAAAAAGGCTGTCTTGACGAGATTCGATCTCGCCACGGAATAGGCCACCCTTTTTGCATCAGACTCCCCTTCGGCTCCTTCTACGACGATCTCGATAAGCTTTGTCGCTCCCTCTCCGTCTCTCACAATGGACTTCGCCAGTGACAGCATCACATCGAAAAGAGCCTCCCTGAATATCGGAAGGCCTCCCGATTTCTCATGTATGGAATCGTTTTTTGCGAAACCATTTGCCATTATTATGGCCGTATCATTCGTGCTCATGCACCCGTCTACGCTAATCGCATTAAAACTCCTCTCAACCTCTTCCCTGAATACGCCCTCAAGGCAATCCTTATCAATTTTTGCATCGGTCATGATAAAAGAGAGCATGGTTGCCATATTGGGTTCTATCATGCCAGCCCCCTTTGCGATTCCGCAGACAGTAATATCCTTTCCTTCGAGTGTAATTGTCCGCAATTCTATCTTCGGGAATCGATCGGTGGTCATAATACCTTCTTCGGCGGAAGGCAGACCTGCTTCACTCAAGCCCCCGACAAGCCTCCCCATATTCTCAAGTATCTTCTCCACAGGGAGCTTCTTTCCGATAACCCCCGTGGAGGCAACGAGCACAAGATCCTCCTCGATTTCAAGTGCCTTAGAAACCGCCCGTGACATGGCACAGGCATCTTCATACCCCGCATCTCCCGTCGAGGCGTTTGCATTACCGCTGTTTACGACAATCGCCTGAGCACACCCCCTTTTGATTCGTTCCATATTGAGAATGACCGGAGCTGCCTTGAAACGATTCGCCGTAAAGACTCCCGCCGCTTGTGCCGGAACAGTTGAAAATATGAGGGAAAGGTCTTTCCTCCCATCAGTTTTTATTCCGGAAGCTATACCATTGGCGAGAAAGCCTGGAATGCGTATATTTTTTTCCATTTCCTCAAATACTCCTGATCTTCTGAAAAGGTAAAAAAACCGTTTTTTACCTTCCGCAACAGTGTTTGTATTTCTTTCCGCTCCCACAGGGACAGGGATCGTTCCTTCCCACTTTTTTCCCTTCTCTTTTCACTGTCGCGGGCGTCGCACCCGTATCACCCCGGCTCATTATATAATCCTGTTGCTGGCGCTCTCGTATCTCCTGGATTTCCTCCTCTCTCTGTATTTTAACCAGGGAGAGTTTCTCCAGGATATCTTCCTTAATCCTGTAGACCATGTCCATAAACATCTCATAGCCTTCCTTCTGATACTCTCTCACCGGATCCTTCTGACCGTATCCCCGAAGACCGATTCCCTCTTTTAGGTGATCCATGGCCAGCAGATGATCCTTCCAATGAGCGTCTATGGTCTGAAGCATTACAACCCTCATAACGTATTCCATGAGAGGCTTGCCGTATTCCTCTTCCTTGTTTCTTAACAGCTTCTGGACATCATTAAGTATCTTTTCCGTTACCTCTTCCCTCGCCAGGGTACCAGGATCCATTTTTTCAAAATTACTCTTCAAGGAAAACTGTTTATGGAGAATATCATCGAAGCCTTTGAGATTCCATTCATTCGGATGGAGCTTCTCTTCCAGATATTCATCCACGAGATCCTCGACAACTTCTTCAAGCATTTCATTAACTATTTGCCATAAATCCTCTCCAGTCAATACATCTTTACGCTGACGATAAATTACTTCCCGCTGACGGTTCATGACATCGTCAAATTCCAGGAGGTGTTTTCTTATGTCGAAATTCTGCCCCTCCACCCTCTTCTGGGCACTCTCGATAGCCTTAGAAATGAGATTATGTTCTATCGGTTGTCCGTCCTCAACCCCGATTCTGTCCATAACGGATGAAATCCTCTCCGCACCGAATATTCTCAGAAGATCATCCTCCAGGGAAAGATAAAAACGGGAAGAACCTTTGTCGCCCTGTCTTCCCGTCCTTCCCCGCAACTGATTGTCGATCCGCCGACTTTCATGCCGCTCAGTTCCGAGTATATGAAGCCCTCCCAGATCGGCGACACCATCACCCAGTTTTATGTCCGTTCCCCTTCCGGCCATGTTCGTCGATATCGTTACTGCCCCCGACTGACCCGCCTGGGAAATAATTTCTGCCTCCTTTTCATGGTTCTTGGCATTCAGGACATTGTGTTTTATGCCATTTCTCGTGAGATATTTGCTTAAAAGTTCGGATTTCTCGATGGATATGGTGCCGATCAGAACGGGCCTTCTGTTTTTATGTAACTCCTTGACTTCCTCCACGGCTGCCTTGAATTTTTCCTCTTCTGTTTTATAAATCACATCGGGATAATCAATTCTGATCATCGGCATATTCGTCGGAACGATGACCACATCAAGGTCATATATCTTTTTAAACTCTGCGGCTTCCGTGTCCGCCGTACCGGTCATGCCTGCCAGTTTTTTATACATTCTGAAATAATTCTGGAAGGTTATGGAGGCAAGCGTCTGGTTTTCACGTTCTATTTTTACTTTTTCCTTTGCCTCCAGGGCCTGATGGAGACCGTCGCTGTATCGTCTGCCGGGCATGACCCTTCCCGTAAATTCATCGACAATCACCACCTGTCCATCCTTGACCAGGTAGTCGATATCCCTCTTGAACATCGTATGGGCCTTGAGGGCCTGGTTTACATGGTGCAGAATCTCTATATTTTTCGGTTCATAAAGATTTTGAACCTTGATGAGTTTTTCTACCCTTGCCACACCCTCCTCTGTCAGCGCAACGGTTCTGCTCTTCTCTTCAACCGTATAGTCCTGTTCTTTCTTCAGGCGGGGAATGACCTGATTTATTTTGTAATACTTATCCGTCGATTCCTCTGACGGCCCCGATATGATGAGAGGAGTTCGCGCCTCATCGACGAGGATACTGTCCACCTCATCCACGATCGCATAATTGAAATCGCGCTGCACATAGTCTTCAATGCGGAAGTTCATGTTGTCTCTGAGGTAGTCGAAACCGAATTCGTTGTTGGTTCCGTAAGTAATATCGCAGTTGTAGGCCTTACTTCGTTCGACATCGTCCATACCGTGAACGATCACACCCACGGAGAGCCCGAGAAAATTATAGACCGGTCCCATCCACTCGGCATCCCTTTTCGCCAGGTAATCATTCACCGTTACGAGATGCGAACCTTTGCCTGTCAGGGCATTCAAATAGAGGGGCATTGTGGCGGCCAGCGTTTTCCCTTCGCCCGTTTTCATCTCCGCTATTTTCCCTTCATGGAGAACGAGACCTCCGATGACCTGAACGTCGAAGGGTCTCATGCCAATGGTCCTCCAGGCAACTTCCCTCACAACGGCAAAGACCTCAGCCAGTATATCATCGATATCCCGGCCATTATTGAGCAGCTCTTTGAAATAGGGCGTCTTGGCCCTCAGTTCCTCATCGCTGAGTCCCTTTACAGAGGAATCGAGGGTGTTTATCTCTTCCAGGACAAGGGAGAGTCTCTTCAACTCTCGATCATTTTTGCTTCCAACTAGTTTTTTTATAATAAAGCTAAACATTTTTACCTCATAAAAAAACCCGGCATAGCATAGTACCGGGAGATATAACAATCATATACTAGTAAAAGAAAACCGTCAGAATTAGAAAAGATACCTTTGGGGATTCACATGTATGCCATCAACGCGAACGCCGTAATGCAGATGAGGGCCTGTACTCCTTCCGGAATTTCCCACATAACCGATTACCTCGCCCCTTTTCACCTTTTGGCCGCTCTTTATCGTGCTCATTTTCAGGAGATGCCCGTAGCTCGTTTCGATACCGTTGCCATGATCAATCATAATCATATTTCCCATATCAGACTTCCGGCATGCCTTGACGATGGTACCGTCTGCAGGAGCCACCACCGGCTCTCCCACTCTGGCCGATATGTCTATCCCCCTGTGAAATTCTCTCTTTCCCGTAAAGGGTGAAGTTCTGTATCCGTATCTGGAGGTGACCCAGCCCATGACAGGCCATATAGAGGGCGTTGAGGCGAGTACCGATTTTTGCTCTTGAAGGTAATTAAACAGTTCCTGAAAACTGCTCTCCTGGAACGTGGCTTCGTCAAGAAGCTCATCCATGTTTTTATGGATCTGGTCAATCAACTCATCTTCTATTTCCCGTACCTGAGGTCCCGTCCCTTCCTCATTCTGCGAAGGTCCGCCCACACCGAGCAACTGACTGTCTTTACCTTTATTGTCAAGATTTGTTATTATTCTCAGTTTCTTATCAAACTGCCTGAGGCTAGAAAGCTTCTGTTCAAATTCACCCACCTTCCCGGCCAGCAGATCGATCTGTTCCCTCTGAACTGCATTTAACTGCCGCAAACGGTTCAGCTCTTCGATCTTCCCCACATTATCAACATGCTCCCATACAAAATAGGCAAGTGAGATGACAACAACCAGGGCAGCGAAGGAAACCAGTTTGACAAAGGTACCCGATAGTTTAAACTTCCTTATTGAACTCTCTTTCTGGGGAATAATAAGAAAGGTATAGTAGTTTTTCTTCACTTCAGACCCTCGTACCTATTTCTGAAATGCAACTCCCAAATCCAAGGCGAAATTATCACAGATGACTCAAATGTCAAGAAAAGATTGTGCAAGAAAGGGGTCGGAAAATACTTAACTCTTCGATTTCATTTGGCAGCGTAAGGAGAATTTGAACTGCCGATCTTTGTTTTATGAGCCTACCGACTATTGCCACATCAGGTAAAATGCAAGCTCTTTATCTCGATAATCAATGGCTCTTGTAAATTCGGCACCTATAAAATTTTTATCGACCCTCTTGACAATCGCCTTTTTCTCGACAATCGATTTCATCTTGTCATCCAATATGAATCGTACCTTTAGAACATCGCCTATTTCCACATTGATAGTATTTTTCATCTTAAAACCGATACCGGTTCTCGATATATTTCCTACCGTTACCACGGAGGTAGTGTCAAAATCGAAGGGCGGATCAATCTCAGCAGTGGCAACGGTATAGACTCCTTTGAGATTGGTCCTCTTGCGATAAAACTTTCTATAATTTATTAAGGCTTTGTACTTATGACCACAGGTGGGACACGTCAGCTCTATCCCAGCGGCCTGATTGATCAACCTGTATGAAGAGGTGTTAATTCTTTTTGAAGACCCGCACTGTGGACAGTGCATAAATGCGCTGTCCTTTTTGCCGGCATGAATGGTTACCTGCATTTGCTGAGCTGTCTGCTCCATTCTCATACTCTCCTCAATGTTAATTTGAACGTTCACGGAAGAAAATCCAACGTCGGAAGTGAAAACGTTACGAGCCGGGCGATCAGCATTTTTTGATCTACGGCTTTGCATCCTACCCCCCTCACGAATGGTTTGAATTCATTGTTTTCAAACAACGCCCATTGAAAAAAGATTCCTCAAGATGACAATCGTGTTCAAAATATTATAGAAGGCCATTGAAAATCGCTATGAAGTATCACACACAATACGTGTGAAATTGATCAATTTATCTGCTCCCATACAATGAAAATTTGACTTTTCAGTTCCACTGTAATCTGTCGGAGTTTGTTATTGATCAGAAAAAAAGGTTGACCGAATCGGACAACCCTCTGAATTCATTTGGTAGCGGGGGGAGGATTCGAACCTCCGACCTTTGGGTTATGAGCCCAACGAGCTACCTGACTGCTCCACCCCGCGTCATATGTGTTTAGGGTGCGGAAGATAATCCAATATGCTTCAATTGTCAAGGAGTTTTAGTTCCTGCTACCTATGATCCGAAAAATATCAATTTTCCGCTGTATCCCCTTCAGTACCATGGGATCCAATTTCTCAACGTTGATAATATTCTTCACCTCCTGATAGGTAGTGTCACACATGAGAATCTGGCTCTTTCTGGCGAGTCTCTCGAGACGTGCCGCCACATTGACGGGTGGTCCAAAGACGGTATATTCCTTTTTCCGCGACGAACCGAAGATCCCCGCCATGACCTCCCCCGTACTTATGCCGATGCCGATTGAGAGTCCTCCATCGCTTTCTGGGAGTTCCCTGTTCACCCTTTCTATCTCCTCCATCATTCCAATCGCACAGCGCACCGCTCTCACGGCATCATCTGAATTGGCGATCGGAGCACCGAACACCCCCATAATACTGTCACCGATATGTTTATCCAGAGTCCCGTTAAATTCACAGATAATCTTGTCCAGCGGCGAGAAATAGCTGATGTTGAGCATACGGGAAAGCTCCTCAGTACTGAGCCTTTCCGACTTTTCCGTAAAACCCCGTATGTCACTGAAGAGAATCGTTACCTTCTGCCTCTGCGGATACATGTTTCCCACACCCTTTTGCATCTCAACGTAGACCTGCTCGGAGACAAACTGCTTCAGCCTCTTCTTAAGATTGTAGTCCTTCACCTTCGCCCTGAGCTCAACATTTGAAAACGGCTTGGTTAGAAATCCGTCAATTCCCTCATTGACCGACTCGATGGCACTTTCCATTGTTGCGTAGCCCGTAAGCATAATCCTCGCAATCTCAGGATTTAACCTCCCAATTTCAACAAGCGTTTCCAGACCATCAATGCCCGGCATCTTGTAATCGCATATAACCGTTTCTATCTGGTGAATATTTTCTCTTACAATATCGATTGCTTCACCCCCACCACCGGCAAGGAAAATCGCATAACCATCTCTTTCAAGAACTTTCTTCAGCGACCTCCTAACTCCCTCCTCATCATCGACAATCAAAAGACCCATCATAACGACTCCCTCCTCTTGCAGGGCAGCTCAACAGTAAAGACACTGCCTTCACCGACAATGCTCCGGACATAGATGTCTCCATCGTGTCTCTTTACCACCTCATAGGCGATATAGAGTCCCAATCCCGTCCCTTCCCCCGGCTTCTTGGTCGTAAAAAATGGCTTAAATATATCACCTATTACATCCTCAGGTATTCCCCTTCCCCCATCCCGGCACTCGATCACCACGGTGCCGGTTTTTTTCATATCTTTCGTCGTCAGGACAATCCTGCCCCCGTCGTCGGGCAGTCCTTGAAGTGCATTCTTTATAATATTAATAAAAACCTGCCCCAGATTGGCAAAGTTTCCTTCGATATCCGGCAGGTTTCGATCATAATTTCTCTCGATTTCTACATCATTATACTTGTACTGATTGTAAAGGACCCTGAGGGCATCGTCCAGGACCGTATTCATATTCACCGGTTCGACATATGTCTGGGTCTGGCGCGACAGGCCGAGCAGACTTTTCACGATATTACTCGCACGGGTCAATTCCTTTAATGAGAAGGTGAGGTCTTCGATCGCCTCTTCACGATCCTCATTTTTTCCAGTCCCTTCACTCAACGTTTCGAGTGTCGTCTCGATCAGGCTCGAGGCACTCGCGATCGGGTTGTTCAACTCGTGCGCCGTTCCGGCAACAAGCTGTCCAATAGCCGCCAGGCTCTCCGATCGTATCAGCTGTTTCTGCGTCTTCTCCTTTTCTTCAAGAGCCTTTACGAGATCGTCCGTTCTGTTTTTGACCTTCTCTTCGAGCTCGAGGTTTATATATTCGATCCTTTCATAGCTTCGAGCATTCTCCAGTGCCACGGCGCTTTGATTGGCAATCGTTCTTAGAAATTCTATATCTTCCTGTACAAAGAGTCTGCCGCTTTTCTTCTCTCCCAATGCGATAATACCCGTCAACCTCCCCTTGGATATCATCGGCATGAGTATAACCGCCCTCGACAACCTGAATATGTCATAAATCCCTTGTTTTTGATCCCCCGGCGCCATCCTCTCTGATGCGGACTTACTGATGATCTCCCTGTGGTTTTCGAAAAAGCCGGCCACGGGGAGACTCTTCTCTATAGTGATTGTTTTCCTTCTTCCGAGAGGATCCCTCTTCCCTGAATAAAGTTCCAGTGATTCCTTCTCGCTTACGTAAAGAAGTATCGCCGCGTCCTGCACACGCAATGCCGACGACAGGGATCCCGTGAGATGATCGATGATCTCGGAAACCCGGAGAGCCGAGGTCATCACGTCGCTGATTTCCCTGAGAGTCTTTTGATAATCATACCTCCCCCTGTATAACAGGTTGTCGACGAACCGCCGGATTCGAACATTCATAGGATTGAACAGAAGCACGATAAGGAGAGATAATACCAGGGAGAGCAGGAGTGAATTGACATCGCTATACCCGATGAAGAGTATGCTGAACAGGTATATGATAAGGACATAAACAAGGGTCAGGGTACCCGTCAGGAGAAAATAGATGGTACCCCGTTTTATCACCTCATCGATATCGAGAAGGTCATACTTGAGAACACCGGCAGCAAGAAACATCCCCGGTATAAAGCTGAAATTCCCCAGAGGATAAATATTAAAGCCGCTGACAGGCAATGAATTTAAAAGGATGAGAAGGGCACTGAGACCAAGGCCGGCAAAGACATACTTAATCCTGTTTCTCCTGTGGTTTTCTCCGGCATTTCCGATTTCCAAAAAGAGCGTGTAAAGACAATAGAGAGCGGTAAAGGCACCGGCGAAGGAAAAGGCATAATAGGCAGGACCGGCCTTTGCGATTGTCCCGAATCGATAGAAATGAAAACCGGTTATGAAGTATTCCGTCTGGCTCAAGGCAAGAAAGATCAGACTCGAAACGTAGGCGGCACATTCAAGCCACCCCCGTCCCACGATACCGAGGAAACGATGAACAAACCTGATATAAACGGGGATACTGAAGACGAAGAAAAGATAGATCAGCCTGTCAATGGCAAGTGCAAGGGTTTTATCCGTAAGAAAAGAAACCAGCGCCACATCGATATTAATGAGGGCACCGAAAAAACATATAAGTGCGAAGAGCCGGTTTGTATGATTCGTGCTTCCCCTGAGAAGGGTAATGAGAGCGAGGGTGATAAAGACAAAAAAGCCTGCTACTGGAGGAATCAGGTAGAAATATGATTCTTCAGGAAACATGGCCTGCCGAATCCCCCTTCCATCACATGGTAACGAAGCTTACGAATGGTTTAGAAAAGAAATACCGCAGCAGCAAGGACCGATGTGTGTCCCGCGTTTTTTACTATCGCCGACTGTGTTACATTTCTTGTTTTAACAATCTTACCGCTGATCTTGAAAATTTCTTCCTTTTCATCCCAGCTTGCATCGATATTGAAATCGATACCGAGTGTCGAGGCCAGCATGGCCGCCGCGAGATCCTCGGCGTAATCGCCTGACTCTCTTTCGGTTTTCCCGAATGCGTGATGCTCGCTGATATAGCCATAGGCACTTTTATCAGCAGGTATGGCACAGCCGACCGAGGCCGCTATAAGTCTTCTCGGCTCGTTGCTGCAATTACGGCTCATAACACAGTAGGTTATATTGCCGGGCTTCAGTTCTTTCAAACCCCTCTCCCTCGATACCACTTTGCAGCCCGGGGGGAAAATGCTTGAAACCATTACCAGATTGCACTTTTCAATACCCGCACTCCTGAGTGCAAGCTCGAAGGAGTGGAGTTCCTCCTTATGGGACCCGACTCCTTTTGTGAAGAAAATCTTTTTGGGTACAAAATCATTCACTTTCACAGTTCCTCGCTTATCGATTATTTCTTGAATCAATATATCCCATTAGCCTGTATATCAATTTAGCCGCCGTAAAGTCCGGTGCAACCATACCTGGAATGGGGCAGAGTTCTACTACATCAAAACCTCGTATATTGCAATCAGAAGATACTTTTTTTATCAACCGTAAAAGTTCCCTCCAGCGAATACCGCCCGGCTCCGGTGTACCGGTCGCCGGCATGATCGAAGGATCCAATACATCGAGATCGATTGATACGTAGACATCGCCCGAAAGGCCATCGACAACCTCTTCAACCCAATCGGGATTGTCTTCGATCTCGTCGGGCGACAATACTTTGATGTTATTGTCTTTAATAAAAACAGCTTCCTCTCTGCTCATGCTCCTAATCCCCGCCTGAACCAGGGGACACATCTCGAATATTCTCCGACCCACGGCCGCATGGCTGAAGGGCGAACTCTGGTAGGAATCCCTCATATCTGCATGGGCATCGAGTTGGAGCACCGAGAGGGACGAATATTTTTCCTTCATTGCCCTCACCGAACCGACTGAAATGCTGTGCTCCCCGCCGAGAAGGACAGGTATCTTTTCAACGGAGATAATACCTGCAACTTCCTCGTAGATTGTCGCCAGCATTTCTTCGGGACCGCGGGCATCAACGGCAAGAGGTGCCCTGGTGTGAATGCCCGAGAGGAAGGTCTCTTTTAAGAGCGCTTCGTCATAGAGTTCGAGATTACATGATGCATCAATAATCGCCTCCGGTCCCCTTCGTGATCCCGACTGATAGGTCGATGTCAGGTCATAGGGAACAGGAATGATAACAAAGCGAGAATCGTCAAACGAGGAATATCGTGCATCGATGTCTCCGAAATTCATGGGCCGTCACCTTAGAAGAAAAATAAAGAACTCCGGTAACATATCTTAAGGAATCTGTCCAGATAATTTAACGGTACGAGAGAAGTGAGAATTCGCCGTCGTCACAGACAAGATAGGAGAAGTGGCAGATCCAGTCACCCAGGGTGGCAAAGGTCTTCATTGTTCCCTCGTTCACGTGCTCTTCCAAAAGGGGCTGATGACAATGTCCCAGGATCACGGCATCGTAGCCATCATCAAACTTTTTCTCCGAGAAAGACCTCATGCCCTCGGCAATGCCCTCGGGAGGTCTCGCAAAGTGCCGCCTGCTCATCTTTGACGCTGTTAATGAAATCTTCCACATAAGGGGAACGGGCACGACCCTCTGAAAATTATAAAACGCCCGGCTTCTCAACACTCTTCTCAAGAGAAGGTAGCTCCAGCCGGACTCAGATGCCGTATCGCCATGAGAAACAAATATCCTCTTTCCATCCAGAAAAAGCGTGGCGTCCTCGGGAAACACTTTTATATTATGTCTTTCGAAAAAATCGGCGAGAAAAAAATCGTGGTTCCCCTCGAAAAGACTCACCGTTACCCCCCCTTCATTTAACTCGAGAATCTTATCAACCATCGGGCGAAAATCGGGGTATATGCGATCTTCCTTACAGAACCAGAAATCAAAAAAATCGCCCACGATGAAAAGATGGTCCGTATCGTTTCCGATGGAATCGAAGAACCTCAAAAGATAGTCGTACCCTTTATCTTTTCGACTCTTGATGTGTGCATCGGAGATAAAGACAGCTCTCATCGTACTCTACTTGTTTTTTTCTACGAGATATTCTGAGTTTTTGAACATGGCATCGATTTCATCATCGCTTAAACCCGCGCCGGCCGCTATTATCCGTGCCATATCCCTGTCCATGAGATCATCGGGCGCATGGCTGTCCGTATTCAATACCAGTTTGGCCCCGCACTTCCTTGCCAGCATCGCGACATGACCGTTTGTAAGGGAATGTCCCTTTCTCGTGGATATCTCAAGAAATACGGAGTTTTTAGCAGCGAGCCTGACCTCTTCTTCTGTTATGAGCCCCGGGTGCGCAAGTATGTCGATGGGGGATTCAAGGGCCGCACGATTGGTCCCGGGAATGACAGGCTCAACAATCGTTTCGCCGTGTACCACCACAATTTTTGCACCCAGGCCTCTGGCGTCTTTTGCAAGTTTCTCGATATCACCGGGATCCACGTGGGTAATCTCTACTCCGGGGAGCGCCACGATGGATCCATGGGCTGATATCCTCGAACATACCTCTATAATCCTCGGAATTATGAAATCGAAGTTCGAGTGGTCAGCATGATCGGTTATCGCAACCGCCCTATAGCCCTTGAAGACCGCCCTTCTTGCAAGCTCCGAAGGTACCAGCTCCCCATCACTGAAAATCGAATGCGTGTGAAGATCAATCATATAACCTTCCTTAAATTATGATGATTCCCGTTTAACAGATAAGACCGGCAAGGTCAATACGGAGAAACAACTACCCGCCGAGAGCATCACTGCTCGCACGCTTTGTCTATTTTCAAAGTTGTGTATCTATGTTATTACTAACGCACCTTGCCCATAAATCGCAACGAGTCATTATTATATGCACAAAACCATTAACCGATATATTCTGAGAGAAATCTCTCTCCCCTTTTTCATGATACTCTTCATACTCACCTTCGTGCTCCTCATGGGGAAGATCCTCCAACTCATGGATCTGATGATAAACAAGGGCGTAAGTCTCATTGCCATAATGAAGCTCATAAGCTATCTTATGCCCTCCTTTTTTATCATTACCATACCGATATCGCTCCTCATTGCGATCCTCATCGGCCTTGGAAGACTTTCCGGTGATAACGAGATAACGATCATGAAATCATCGGGAATAAGCCTGTTTCAGCTCCTGAGGCCCATTGCGTCGGCATCTTTTTTCGCATTCCTTGTAACAGCACTTATGGGTTTCTTTCTCGTTCCGCAGGGAAACTTCGCCACAAAAACCCTCCTCTTTGAGATAGCAAAGAAAAAGGCAAGCATCGGCATCAAGGAAAAGGTCTTCAACAACGACTTCGCAGGTCTTGTCCTCTATGCCGACCACATACCGGCTCACGGCAATTATATGGAAAACCTCTTTTTATCTGACTCCCGGATATCCGATGAACCGATAACCATCATTGCAAAGAGGGGATATCTCGTTTCAAACCCGAAATCCATGACGGTAACACTGCGGCTCGAAAATGGGAGCAGCTATACCATGGATCCGGACTTCAGGGTCTTCAAAAAAATGGACTTCACCACCTACGATATAAATCTCGACGTATCGGCACCGATCGCACGGTCAAAAAACGCCCTCGAAAAAGACGGGAAGGAAATGACTCTTACCGAACTTATACAAACCATGAGGGATCGAAACGTGAAGGAAAAGAGACGGCGGGAGCTTGCAATCGAACTGAATGCTAAATTCACCATCCCCTTTTCCTGCCTTATCTTTTGTATCCTCGGAATCCCCCTCGGCATAGTAAAAGAGCGGTCGGGAAAATCGAGGGGGTTCGTGATCGGTCTTGTTGTCGTTGTGATCTATTATGTATTACAGTTAGGTGGAGAGTCACTTGCCGAAACGGGGCGACTTGCTCCGATTATCGGAAGTTGGGCTCCGAATGTCATACTCGGAAGTATCGGGATTATCATGTTCAACATGGCGGCACAGGAACGGCCCGTTCTGCCCTTCGAGGACAAGGCAAAAACACTGTGGAGGAAATGGAAAGAGAAGATTGCCGCAGGCTCTGAAGGAAAGTACCAGTGAACACCCTCGATCGCTATATACTGAGAGAATTTGTAAAGACCTTTTCGCTGATAGTCCTGTCCCTCGTCTGCCTCTATCTTATCGTGGATTTCTTTGAAAGAATACGGATGTTTCTGAGCAACGACGCCACTGCCTCTCAGATGGCATCCTACTTCATCTTCACCATTCCGATGATTCTCTCCCAGATGATACCCGTCACCTTTCTTCTCAGCACTCTCCTGACATTCGGCCTCCTTTCGAAGAACAGCGAAATTACCGCCATGAAGGCGAACGGGGTAAGTCTCTACCGGATATCAATGCCCGTTATTGTACTCTCCCTCTTCGTGTGTATATTCGCATTCCTTCTGGCAGAATTTATAACTCCCTACACCAATCAGAAGGCAAAGCAGATCAAGCTTGTCGAGGTACAAAAAAGGGGGAAACTTGGCAGCTTCAAAGAAAACCAGACCTGGTACAGGGGGGAGGAGGGAATTTATAATTTCACTCTCTTCGATCCCGAGAAGGCCACGCTCAAAGGGGTAAAGATCAATTTTCTCGATCGTGACATGAATCTCACCAGGAGAATCGATGCAAAGGAAGCACTGTGGAATGATGGAACGTGGCTTTTCAGAGATCTCGCGATAACGACCTTTCCCGAGGGTGACTTTCCGGTCCTCGAGCGGGTATCGTCAAGGATAATCGATCTTCCCGAGAAGCCCGCCGATTTTACTGCAGTTCAGAAAGACACGGAAGAAATGGGGTTCTGGGAACTGCGAAAATTCATAAAAAAAGTCAGGTCAGAGGGATACGATGCAACACAGTACATGACTGACCTTTACGGAAAAATAGCCTTCCCCCTGGTCAGCCTGATCCTCGCATTTCTGGGCGTTGCTTTTTCTCTCAAATCCGAGAGAAGCGGGGGGGTAGCTCAAGGTGTCGGCACCGGTATTGTAATCGGTTTTTCGTACTGGATCGTCTTCGCCTTTTCAGTATCTCTGGGACACGCCGGCACATTGCCGCCTTTTATCGCCGCCTGGTCTGCAAATATCATCCTCGGAGGAGCGGCACTTCTTCTTTTTTCACGGATCAGGACATAGGCACATAAGTTTCACGTTTCATGTTTGAAGTTTGAAGGTGAAAGATAAGAAAGCGGCAGTCAGTCACCATCGACCCATTGCATCACGACAGTGACACTGATACTAAAAAACGGCGGGGAATACCCGCCGCTTTCACTCAATAGTTTAAACGTCCCGTTTTTCTTTACGTTCCCATCTCCCATGAATTCAGGTACTTTTCCTGCTCGGCCGTCAATGTATCGATTGAAACGCCCATCGAGGCCAGTTTCAACCTGGCAATCTCCTTATCAATGTCCTCGGGAACACTGTACACGAGTTTCTCGAGTTCTTTGGCGTGCTTCACGAGGTATTCTGCCGCAAGGGCCTGATTTGCAAAGCTCATATCCATGACACTTGAAGGATGCCCCTCTGCCGCGGCAAGATTGATCAACCTTCCCTCACCCAGAAGATAGACCGATCTGTCCTCTTCCAGCTGATATTCATCGATATAGTCCCGTATCCTGCCCTTGTACTCTGCGATCTCCTTGAGGCCGTCGATATCGAGCTCGACATTGAAGTGGCCCGAATTGGCGACGATTGCGCCGTCTTTCATCTTCAGAAAATGCTCTTTTCTGATTACATTAATATCTCCCGTCAGTGTACAGAAGAAATCGCCGATCTCTGCCGCTTCGGCAATCGGCATCACTCTGTAGCCGTCCATAACCGCTTCAAGGGCTCTCAGAGGATCGACTTCCGTCACGATAACATTTCCTCCCATTCCCTCTGCCCTCATGGCGAGGCCTCGCGAACACCAGCCGTAGCCACAGACTACAAAAACCGAACCCGCGATGAGCCTGTTCGTTGCTCTGATGATACCATCAATAGTACTCTGACCCGTTCCGTAACGATTATCGAAAAGGTGCTTCGTTTTTGCATCATTCACGGCGATCAGGGGAAAACGCAAGACCCCCTTTTCTGCCATCGCCTTTAACCTGATGACACCGGTCGTCGTTTCCTCGGTTCCACCGATGATACCTTCAACAAGGTCCCCGCGGTTTGCATGAATTGTGGACACCAGATCTGCACCATCATCCATGGTAATGTTTGGCGCTCTATCGAGTACTGCATTTATATGGGAGTAATAGGTATCCCTGTCTTCTCCCTTGATGGCGTAGACGGGAATCTCATGATATTTCACCAGATAGGCGGCGACATAATCCTGTGTACTGAGCGGGTTGGATGCACAGAGTGATACTTCTGCGCCTCCTGCCTTCAGAGTTTCCATGAGGCTTGCCGTTTCCGTCGTTACATGAAGACAGGCCCCGAGCCGGACACCGTCGAGCGGTTTTTCCTCGGAAAAGCGCTTCTTTACGCTGTTTAAAACGGGCATGCTTTTATTGGCCCAGTCCACACTCAGTTTGCCATCTTCTGCAAGAGCCATATCTTTTACATCATAATTCATATCAGACACCCGCTTCCTTCTTCAGTTCGTCCACCATGTCCGTCTTCTCCCATTCATAATCGTCCAGAAAGAGGTTTTTCGCCATCTTCCGGTAGATCTTTCCACTCAAAAGATCGAATTTCTCTATCATTCTCTTGGGCGTGAAATCGAAGACCTTTTCCATAACCTGGGATAATTTCTTATCCGGCATAATTCCTGTGCCAAAGGTATTGACATAGATCGACATCGGTTTTGCGACACCGATTGCATAGGCGAGCTGAACGGAACATTTTTTGGCAAGGCCGGCGGCTACGATATTTTTCGCCGCATGGCGTGACCCGAATACGGCTGAACAGTCCACCTTCTCGGGCGACTTATTGACGATCGATCCGCCACCCAGCTGGGCACCGGGATAGGCCCCGTAAAGCTGGCATACGAGTTTGCGGCCCGTTACACCCGAATCAGCGGCACTGCATGAATGCACGGCCTGCCACTCACCGGTGGGATTGAACATGAATTCCGTCTTGTCATCAACCCAGTCTTTCAGGCATTCGAAGGAAAGCTTTTTCGCCATTTCCTCGGTCTCATTGCTGACAGTGATATACCGGTAGTCGACGGCATTTGACATGAGCACCTTCGCCACACGCAGCGGCTTTCCATTGTCATCGTAATCGATGGTAACCTGTCCCTTTCCGTCAGGTGCAAAAACCGGGTTGTCACTGTCTTCAAATATCCTCATCATGTTATTGGCAAGGACATAGGTAAGGGGGAGCAGCTCGGTTGTCTCGTCGCAGGCAAACCCGTACATGATTCCCTGATCACCGGCCCCTATCTCTTTGTGTTTTCCCAGATCGGCCCGCGTTCCGATATTGATATCGGGAGACTGCGGAATAATGGCATTGAAAACGCCCATGGAATGACCGTTGAGACCCACGGCTGCATCATTGTAACCCAGGGATAATACGGTCTGACGAATGCTCCGTTCTATATCAACGTAGATTCTTGTCGAAACCTCACCCCCCACAATGCAGAAACCCTTCCCCAGAAATACTTCGATACCGCAATGGGGCATCGTATTGACGTCCATTCCGATTTTGTGCTCTCCATCCATGATTTCAGCAATGATATGCGCCGCAATGGTATCAGCCACAACATCCGGATGTCCTACTTTGACCGCTTCGGCTGTGATTAACATGTATGCTTCCCTCTCTTCTTATTTGTTTATGCTTTTTTATTATTCTTGTTCTTGCCGTTTTTCTTATTGTTGTTCGGGGATATAATGCCGCCCGATATGATAAGCGAAAAGGCCTCCTCCACGGACATATCAAGGGGTATGATATCATTTTCAGGTATCATAATGTAGAAGCCGGATGTCGGATTGGGCGTGGTCGGGACAAAGAGGTTGATATGCTTTTCGGCAGTCTTTTCCTGTACTTCTCCCTGTGAATCGCCGGTTACGAAGGCTATTGAATATAATCCCCTGCGGGGATACTCGATAAGAACTGCCTTTCTGAAACTCCGGTGTTTATCACTGAATATGGCATCAACGAGTTGTTTTACACCCTTGTATATGCCGCTGACAAAGGGAATCTTATCGACAATCCACTCACCAAGCGATACCGCCTTGCGTCCCAGGTAGCTTTTTGTAACGAGGCCGATGATGAATATCAGGATCAGCGTAATGATGATACCGAGTCCGGGAATATGAAAGCCCAGGAGTTCGTCAGGTTGAAACCTGTGGGGGATAATCTTGACAAGGTTATCCATCGTCCTGATGAGAAAGGCGATGATATACAGCGTAACGCCCACGGGAATCATCGCGGCAAAACCCGTCAATAATATGCTTTTAATCTTTTTTCTCATTGCCTTATAATGATACTCCTCTCGTAAAGGAACATGTAATTATCAGAAAGGTCGTGATATTTCAACACATCATTTCATGAAAAAGCGGGGCATGAGAGCCCCGCCTGCATGGATTTCATATTCAAATACATATCAGAACGATACTGGATATTACTTGATTTTCTTTATACTGTTATTTTCGCCGAGCAATACGCACTTCGCGTTCCAGCCCTTTGCCTCTTCATCATCCACGGAGACATAGCTGGCTATTATTATGAGGTCGCCCTTTGAGCATTTCCGCGCTGCCGCGCCGTTCAGGCATATGACACCCGATTCTCTTTTTCCCGGGATAACATAGGTTGAAAACCTCTCTCCATTCGATACGTTATAAATATGCACTTTCTCGTATGAAATTAAATCCGCCTTTTCCATAAGATTTTCGTCAATCGTGATACTCCCCTCGTAATGGAGAGACGCATCGGTCACCGTGGCCCTGTGAAGTTTCGATTTCAGCATTATCCTTTGCATGGTATTTTTATCCTCACCTTATATATTAAGATGTTCTCCAAAGACATGGTTGTCTATCAATCTCGGAGAGCCTACCCAAACTGCCAATGCCAGAACAGATTCACTATCGAGATACTCACTATCTTCCATTGTCTCCGTATCGCAGATCTTCACATAATCGATCCTGGTATGTGAATGATCATTGATACATCTTCTCACCTCTTTGATAATCCTGCCGGCATTACGCTCACCGTTTTCGTACATTTCCTCGGCACGTTTCAGTGATCGGCTCAGACTCAATGCCGACTCTCTCTCATCACCTTTAAGATAGCTATTCCGCGAACTCATGGCGAGTCCGTCAGGCTCCCGTACCGTCGGCATCCCTATAATTTCGAGATCCATATTCAGATCTTTCACCATCCGTTTTATGACCGCGAGCTGTTGAAAATCTTTCTTGCCGAAGATCGCTGCGTGGGGTTTCACAATATTGAAGAGCTTTGCGCATACCGTTGCCACACCCCTGAAATGTTCGGGCCTCGAGAGTCCACAGAGATTTTCCGTAATCTTCTCAACGTTGACATAGGTGTGATAATTCTCCGGATACATCTCCTGATTTGTGGGATAAAAGATGACATCACATCCCAACTCCTCTGCCAGTTTCTCGTCACCTTCGAAATCTCTCGGATATTTATCCAGATCTTCGCCCGGTCCAAACTGTGTTGGATTGACATAAATGCTTATAGCAAGGCAGTCTCCCCTGGATCTTCCCTTCCTCATCAGGCTCAAATGACCTTCATGGAGATACCCCATGGTAGGCACAAAAGCGATTTTCTTTCCCTGAAGTCTGAGAGACTCAGAATATTTCTGCATTTCCCCAGCAGTTTCAAATAGTTCCATATTTACCAACGAAAAAAGCCTCGCCGTCTGAGACGGGAGGCCCTTAATTTCACAATCTTTACAACCATCCGTCCCAGTCCGTTACCGGATCCAGGCGGTTTTTTTTCGCCACCTGCCTAACAGATGAAAATCACCTTGTCAAGAAATATATTGCAGAATTATGTCCGTGTAGTCTGGTAAAAAGTCCTGGCATCAGGATTACAGCAGAATCATTGAGGATACTCAACCGTTCAACGGGAGAGCGAAACCTCGACAGCCCGGCTCAGACCGGCGAATTCCTCGACCGTGAGCGTCTCCCCTCTCCTTTTGGGATCGATCCCGAGATCGCCGGTGATCGAAACCAGATCAATATCGAGGTCCCGGATAAAGGGCGATTCTTTCAGGCTGTTGATGAGGGTTTTTCTCCTCTTCGCAAAGGCCGATCGCACAACATTTCGGAAGGTATCATAATCACAGGCCTCGCATAAAGGTCTCTCACGTACATCCATCGTGAGGACCATCGATTCAACCCTCGGTTTCGGGTAAAAACAGCTTGCGGGGACCGTCGTTACCTTTGATGGGAGCATATACATTAGGGTCATAACAGAAAGTATGCCGTATTCCCTGCTCCCCGGCGGCGCCATAATCCGCTCGGCAACTTCCCGTTGAAACATGAGGGTCACCGAGGAAAGAACGTGACGGTATTCAATGAGACGAAAGAGGATCTGCGACGAGATGTTATAGGGTATATTTCCGATTACTTTTATCCTGTCTTCGTCCTTCGCGACTGAGGAGAAATCGAAGTCAAGCACGTCCGTCTCAATGATGTGTACATTTTGCCGAGTACCCATCTCATGTCGGAGCACCTCCACGATCCTCGAATCTATCTCGAGGGCAATGACACGCCCCGCCTTATCGGCGATACGCCGCGTCATCATGCCCGGTCCCGCGCCTATCTCAACAACGGTATCGCACGTTTCGATTCGCGCACTATCGACAATCTTGGCCGTTATATTGTTGTCGATCAGAAATGACTGGCCCAGGCTTCTGGTTGGCTGTATCCCGTATTTCTTAAGTATTTTCAGGGGACTCGACATAGCGCTTTTTTCTTCTCAGGGTAATCACGATTTTATGGGCAATAATATAGGCCGGCAGGGCTGAGATAAAAGCAAGGGCAATACCGCCAACCAGAAGAGGATAAGCCACTGACCACCCCATATGGAGGATATCCCACGTGTGGTAATCGGAAAATACGACTTCTTTCATATTGCTCCCGAGAAGATACTTCCCCAGATGATATTCCGTTACGTAGAGAAAGGGGATCGTGAGGGGATTTCCGATTGCCGTAGCCCCTAGGACGGAGGCCGTGCAGTTCTGTTTCAGTGCGAGGGCCAGGATGAAAGCAAGCACCGTATGAAAGGGTATGGTTGGCGTTAACCCTACAAAGACCCCAATAGTGAGACCTATCGCAACCTGCTCCGGATTTCCTTTGAGACTTATAAACCTGCGATAAAACCGTTTGACAACGGCATTCTCTTTCATAAATTCTCCAGCGATTCGAGTGGCCACCGGGAAACAGCATTCATATCATAGGAATGTCTTTCACCATTTCTCAGAAGATTATCACCTACCACAGCAATCATTGCCGCATTATCGGTACACAAAACGGGAGGAGGAAGGAAGACCTCCATTCCCTCTTTGCCTGCCTCCTCATAAAATTTCTCCCGCAGTCTCGTATTAGAGGCAACCCCGCCCGAAACGACGATTCTCGGCACGGAAGATTCTTTCGCAGCATTCAGTGTCTTTTCCACCAGCACTTCGACAATTGCATCCTGATAACTTGCCACGATATGGGGAACTTCATCTTCCCTGATGGGGGGTTCTCTCTTTTTTATATAGTATAAAAGAGCCGTCTTAAGACCACTGAAGCTGAAATCGAGACTTCCTCTCATTGCCTTTGGAAATTTTACATACCCGGGGTTCCCCGCCTGTGCCATCCTGTCTATTACCACTCCCCCGGGATAGCCGAGATCGAGCATCTTGGCCGCCTTGTCAAAGGCCTCTCCCGCCGCATCATCCCTCGTCTGTCCCATGAGTACAAAATTATCAAAGCCCTTTGCAAGATAAATATTCGTATGCCCTCCGGATACCACGAGGGCAATAAAGGGAAATTCCGGCTTCCGCTCCGCGAGAAATATCGCAGATATGTGACCCTCTATATGATTGACGCCGACGAAGGGTATCTTTCTCGCAAAGGCTATCGACTTTGCCACCGAAAGTCCGATAAGAAGAGAACCGATAAGACCCGGCCCTCTCGTGACGGCGATCCCCTCGATATCCGCGAGAGACACCTTTGCGTCATCAAGGGCCTCGGCTATTACCGGCAGGATTGCCTCGATATGCTTTCTCGAGGCAATTTCAGGGACCACGCCCCCGTACTTTCTATGCACGTCGATCTGCGAGGCAATGACATTCGACAGAAGCACCGTACCGTCCGAAACCACTGCGGCCGCCGTCTCATCACATGAAGATTCTATTCCCAGTACTACCATATCGTTTTGAAGCTCCCCGCAATCCCGACTCGTCGGGATTAAGGAAGATTTTATTTTTTATTCGCTCGCTAACCCCGCTGCAAGCAACGGGGAATGCGCTCGCTGTTCAGTTCAAAACAAGAAATCGGGTTTGTGAAGTCCGAAAACTTGAAGCTTCCAAAAGATTTTAAAAGGGTATATAAGAAAGGCCGCAATTTGTAAACATATAAGAGGACTGAAATGCATATAAAAACGGATTTTCTTGTACTTGGGAGCGGCATTGCCGGTCTCTGTTTTGCCATTCGGGCCGCAGACCTCGGAACGGTTGCAATCGTCACAAAAAAGGAAAAGGTTGAGTCAAATACAAATTACGCACAGGGCGGCATCGCCACGGTAACGGCCGGAAGCGACAGTTTCGATTTTCACATAAAAGATACCCTTGAATCCGGTGCCGGTCTCTGTAAGGAACCGACTGTCAGAATGGTGGTCACCCAGGGTCCCGATCGTATCAAAGATCTGATCGACTGGGGTGTGCATTTTACCCTGAGAGAAGAACCCTACCGAACAGAATTCGATCTGGGAAAAGAAGGGGGGCACAGCCACAGAAGGGTCCTGCATGCGAAGGATCTCACAGGAAGGGAAATCGAACGGGCCCTCACAGAGAAGGTATCCTCGAAAAAAACCATACAGATTTACGAAAACCACTTTGCCGTCAATCTCATCTGCGAATCACAGATTCTCGGCAAAAAAGGGGGAAAGAGGGATACCTGTATCGGCGCCTACGTATTCGATATCAGAAACAATGAGGTCCACACCTTTCAGGCACAATATGTCGTACTCGCCACGGGCGGTGCAGGAAAGGTATATCTGATTACCACCAACCCCGATATCGCGACGGGTGACGGAATCGCCATGGCCTACCGCGCCGGTGCGGAAATAAACAACATGGAATTTATTCAGTTTCACCCCACCTGTCTCTACCACCCCGAGGCAAAATCCTTTCTTATAAGCGAGGCGGTACGGGGTGAGGGGGCTATCCTCAAGCTGAAAAACGGAACCGCCTTTATGGAAAAGTACCATCCCATGAAGGACCTCGCACCACGCGATGTGGTTGCCCAGGCAATAGACAGGGAACTCAAAAAGTCGGGAAATGAATGTGTTTTTCTCGATATAACCCACAAAGACAAAGGTTTTCTCAAAAAAAGATTCCCCTACATCTATGAGGAATGCCTCAAGTTCGGGATCGACATGGCCGAGGATCCCATACCCGTTGCACCGGCCGCGCACTATCAGTGCGGCGGTGTGGCGATCAACGAGCATGGTGAAACGAATATAAACGGGCTTTACGCCTGCGGAGAAGTGGCATGTTCGGGACTTCACGGCGCCAATCGACTTGCCAGCAATTCCCTTCTGGAGGCGCTCGTGTACGCCCGCAATGCCTTCACAAGGATATCAAAGACATTCGGTGAAAGAAAGGATGCAGGCATCGAAATACCTTCCTGGAACCCCGGAGGTGCCACGGAAAGTGACGAATCAATCGTCGTCTCCCATAACTGGGATGAGATACGGATGTGCATGTCGAACTATGTGGGTATCGTGAGATCCGACAAGAGACTCGAACGTGCCCGGAGGAGAATTGATGTGATCCAGTCCGAGATAAACGATTACTACTGGGACTTCACCATCACATCGGATCTTCTCGAACTCCGGAATATCGCCACGGTAGCGAAACTTATTACGGAATGCGCATGTCTCCGAAAGGAAAGTCGCGGCCTTCATTACAATATCGACTATCCTGAAAGGGACGATAAAAACTGGCTGAAGGACACGGTTATCAAAAAAGCCTGACGTACTCCGTTCTGGAAAAATGATATGAACGAAAACCACCCCATTTTTTGCTTTAAAATCTTTTTTTTCTCACCCAATTAACTGCCCAGCCCGGCGTTAAAAAATATTACCGAGTTAAATCAGTTAACTACTCGACAGTAATCACTATTATTACACCATGAAATTTTTTTTAAAAAACCTGTTGACAGAATCATAACTCTGAACATATTTTGACCGGGAGCGCACCTGCAAGACCCGCCTCGTAGGCGGGGTAAGGGGCGCAACATAAAACAAACATATTCCTTACCGGGAGGCCCTGCCCTGTGGGCGGGGAGCTTCACTCCCTTTGTTCTATAACTTTACACAAGGCAGGAACGCTCTATGCAGGACAGCGCAAAAACGACACCGCTTCACGGGTGGCATGGTAAGGCAGGTGCCAACATGGCTGTCTTCGGCGGTTACGACATGCCCCTCTGGTATCCCACCGGCGCCAAGCAGGAACATATCGCGGTTCTGACCGGTGCGGGCATATTTGACACGAGTCACATGGCCGCTCTC
This sequence comes from Deltaproteobacteria bacterium, assembly GCA_016933215.1. Lineage (GTDB taxonomy): Bacteria > Desulfobacterota > Syntrophia > Syntrophales > UBA2210 > JAFGBH01. The sequence continues at coordinate 46,284 of JAFGBH010000079.1, forward strand.
ACCGTCGAAGGACCGGGGTCCTTTGATCTCCTCCAGCGCTGCTTCACGAAAGATCTCAGCTCATGCATCGGTAAAAACAAAACCCCCATCGAAGACGGGCGGTGCGTCTACGGCATATTTCTGAACCGTGACGGTACAACCATCGACGATGCCATCGTCTACCGCATGGGAACCACCTCATACATGATCATCGTCAACGCCGGCATGGGAGGTGAAATTGCCGTCCATCTGAAGACTCACACAGGCAGCCTGGAAGCGGAGGTTACCGATCTGACAGACCGTCTGGGCAAGATCGATGTTCAGGGACCGCTCGCTGCACGAATACTGCAAGGCGTCATCAAAAAAAGCGGTGAGGTCTTCCAGAAAATGCCCTACTTCAGCTTCAAGGGACACTTTGATGCCTCATCTCCCCTTTCCGAAGCCGTCCGTCTCACCAACGATGCACCCCTTCTCCTTTCGCGTACGGGTTACACGGGCGAGTTCGGCTTTGAACTATTCATGGATGCTTCCCGCCTTGCCGACACATGGGAGATGATTCTTGATGCCGGCAGCGATTTCGGCATTACGCCCTGCGGTCTCGCGGCGCGGGATTCATTGAGAGCGGGCGCCGTCCTCCCCCTCTCCCACCAGGACATCGGCCACTGGCCCTTTCTCAATAACCCCTGGCTTTTCGCCCTTCCCTACAATGAGGCGAGAACGGATTTTGTAAAGAAATTCCTGGGCGACGAAGCACTGAGGACCGCAAAGGATGTTCACTACACCTACCCCTTTGCCGGTTATGACCTCCGCAAGGTGTCAACCCATGACTCAGCCCGTGTCTTCGACTCCCTCGGAAACGAAATCGGAGTGGTGCTGACATGTGCGACAGATATGGCCATCGGTCGTGTGGGCGATAGAATCTTCAGTATTGCAAGCCCGGACAAACCGCAGGACTTCAAGCCCCGCGGTCTCTCCTGTGGCTTCATAAAGGTAAAATCTAAACTGTTTTCCGGCGATAGTGTGGAGATCAGGGACAGCAGGCGCAGCATCAAGGTTATGATCGTGGACGACATACGGCCCGACAGAACCGCACGCCGCCCCCTGAAAGATATGGTGTGGAAAAGGGAGGAAGACATATGAAAGAGATAGGCGAATTAGTCATACCGGGAGACGCCCGTTATGCCGAAGACCATGAATGGGCACGACTTGAGGGAGAGGATGTACGGATCGGAATCAACGATTATGCGCAGGATCAGCTTGGTGATATCGTCTTCGTTGAGCTTCCCCAGGTTGGTGATACCTTTGAAAAGGGTGAAGAATTCGGAACGGTGGAATCGGTGAAAGCGGTCTCCGAACTCTACATGCCCCTGGGAGGAGAAATCGTCGCCGTCAACGAGGACCTCGAAGACGCTCCCGAACTTGTTAACCAGGAGCCCTATGAGGGCGGATGGATGATCCTGGTAAAACCTTCTGATCAGGCTGAATGGGATGATCTTATGACGAAAAATGCATATCTCGACCTTTTGAAGGGGGAATGACGGATGCGTTTTCTGCCCCATACTGACGAAGACGTTGCCTCCATGCTTCGGGCCGTAGGCCTTACAGATATCGACAGCCTTTTCTCCACGATCCCCGTTGACTGTCGAAGAACGACGGACCTTAACCTTCCCGAGGCATTATCGGAATGGCAATTGAACAACCGTATGAATATTCTTGCATCGTCGGTGGCCACCTTCCCCGAATACAGGGTGTTTGCCGGTGCCGGCAGTTATGAGCACTATATTCCCGAATCGGTTTCCTACCTCCTCGGTCGTTCCGAATTTGTTACCTCTTATACACCCTACCAGCCGGAGATGAGCCAGGGAACACTTCAGGCCATCTATGAATACCAGACACTCGCCGCCCGCCTCCTCGGCATGGAAGTGGCGAACGCGTCGCTTTACGATGGAGCCACCGCACTGGCGGAGGCCCTCCTTATGGCACTCCGGATTACGAAGAAAAAACGGGTTGCCCTTTCAAGCCTTATTCATCCCTTCTATCAGCAGGTCGTCAGAACCTATCTCGGACCGACAGGGGTCTCCATCGACGAGATCCCCTATGACAAAGACGGGAGAACCGATTACGCCTCCCTGAAAGGAATGGAAGATTGTGCGGCCCTGGCGATTCAGTCGCCAAATTTTTTGGGCTCCATTGAAAAGCTCAGGGAAGCGGCAGATCTGGCACATGACAACAACTCCCTTTTGATCACCGCATTTACGGAACCCCTCGCCTATGCCCTCATCAAAAATCCGGGCAGCGAGGGAGCCGACATTGCCTGCGGCGAGGGCCAGAGCTTGGGAATCCCCCGGTCTTTCGGAGGCCCGGGACTGGGAATGTTTGCCGCCTCGATGAAGCATGTTCGAAGCATGCCGGGCCGTCTCGTGGGGAAAACTCTCGATGAAGAGGGGCGGCTGGGATTTGTCCTTACCCTTGCCACGAGAGAACAGCACATACGGCGCGAGAAGGCAACCTCCAATATATGCACAAACAACAGCCTCTGCGCCCTTGCATCGGCCATGTATATGGCGTCGCTGGGAGGCACGGGAATCAAGGAACTCGCCAGGCTCAACTACGACAAATCGGAATATCTGAAGGGCCAGCTCAAACGGGCGGGTTTTTCCATACCGTTTAAAAGCGCCACGTTCAACGAATTTGTCGTCGAATTTCCCGACGGCTTTGAATCGACCTATAAGCAGCTTCTGAAGCAGAAAATAGTGGCAGGTCTACCGCTGGCCCCCTGGTATCCAGAGCTCTACAATCACTACCTCTTATGCGTAACGGAAACGGCGTCGAAAGAGGACCTTGATACGCTGGTCAGGGAGGTGAAGTCATGAATAAATCTCTCGGCGCAACAGGACTGATATTGAACGAGCCCCTTCTCTGGGAAAGAGGGAAAAAGGGACGATGCGGATTTTCCATGCCGGAACGGGACGTCGACTCTTTTCCGCTGGATGGCGATATCCTCGGAGAGGGCCCCGATTTTCCGGACCTTTCGGAAGTCGAAGTGATTCGACACTATACGAGGCTTTCTCAGTGGAATTTCGGCGTCGATACGGGGATGTACCCTCTCGGTTCATGCACCATGAAGTACAACCCAAAGGTAAACGAAAGACATGCCGCCCTCCCCGGGTTTGCCTCTGCCCATCCCCTCCTGCCGCCTGTTCTTTCCCAGGGAATTCTGGAACTGATGTTTGAACTCGAGAAATATCTCGCCGAGATAACCGGCATGGATGCGGTCACACTCCAGCCGGCAGCCGGTGCCCATGGAGAGCTGACGGGGATGCTCCTGATTTATGCCTATCATAAAAAGATGGGCTCTCTGCGTTCCAAGATCATCGTGCCCGATACGGCCCATGGTACGAATCCAGCGAGCGCCGCGCTCTGCGGTTTCCGGCCCGTACCGGTGAAATCGAATGAAAAGGGTGTTCTCTCGCCGGAAGCGATCAGAGAAGTAATGGACGAAGAGACAGCCGGCATTATGATAACCAATCCCAATACCCTCGGTCTCTTCGAGGAAAATATCAGAGAGATTGCGGAAATCGTCCACGCCAAGGGCGGCATCGTTTACGGCGACGGCGCAAATATGAATGCCGTCATGGGCATCGTTGACATGGGAAAGATCGGCTTCGATATCATGCATCTGAACCTTCACAAGACATTTTCAACGCCCCACGGCGGCGGCGGACCCGGGTCCGGTCCCGTATGCGTAAAGAGTCATATCGAGCCTTTTTTACCCGCACCCCGTGTCATCGAAAAGAAGGGTAAGTTTTTTCTCTCAGACGAGTTCCCCGAATCTATCGGAAAAGTGCACACCTTTTACGGAAACTTCGGTGTCATGGTAAAGGCCTACTCTTATATACGTACCATGGGACCATCCCTGAAACGGGCGAGCCAGCTTGCAGTTCTCAATGCCAATTATATCAAGGAAACACTGAAAGGAACGTACGACCTCCCCTACGACAGGCCATGCATGCACGAGTGCGTTTTTTCCGACCGGCTCCAGGAACCCCACAAAGTCACGACACTTGATATCGCAAAACGTCTCATGGATTACGGTTTCCATCCACCCACCATCTATTTCCCCCTCGTCGTTCACGGTGCCATTATGATCGAACCGACGGAGACGGAATCGAAGGAGGATATCGACCGTTTCGTTGAGGCGCTGAAGGCCATCGCGAAAGAGGCAGCGGAAAACCGGGAACTCCTTCTTAAGGCCCCGCACAACTGCAGGGTGACGAGGCTGGATGAAACAACGGCCGCCAGAAAACCCTGTCTCACGGGCTGATTGTATCGGCACATTTCATGTACAACCGATGGCAACGAGGCACATGAAACGGTTTGATTACCTTGCTCTTCCCAACCTCACAACTGTTTAATAAAATTTTTTGTAGACAAAATCAGTGCACCTTTCGTCATACGCTACAAGGATACGAAAGGAGTGGTATTATGAAAGCAAAAAAACTTCTTGTTTTAATCCTGGCAGCAGTGTTTTTGTTCTCCTTGCTCTCTTCACCGGCATGGGCGAGAAGTCCTCAACATTATCGGTGGGAAGGAGTCGCCATAGGAATCGGGGCGGCCATACTGGGAAGCGCCCTTTTAAATAACATGAATACACATGCCTATTCATACCCGGAGCCGGCGTACACATATTCACCCCCTCCTCCTCCGCGGAGCAGCGGACACTGGGAAATGAGAAGTGTCTGGGTTCCTCCAACGGAAAAGAGTGTGTGGAACCCTGCCCATTACGCCCACAACGGAAGATGGGTCCGCGGCGGCTGGATAAAGATCGTTGACAGACCCGGCTACTGGACCAAAGAAAGGGTCTGGATTGCTCGCCGATAATACGTTTATACGTAGGGCTGAAGTCTGGAACGAAGCTGTTTTTCTCACTTGACGCTGATAAAAAGGCAGGGTGGATAGTCCTTTTTAAATTATTTTGTATTTCCATCACAATTGTGGCAGAATGCGGGGCAAGCATAAACAAGGAGGCTAAGTGATGAAAAGAGTGATTTCAATGGTTGCAATACTGGTCCTGGCGGCATTTCTCATATCATGTGCGGGGGCAACACAGCAGGAAAGAGGAACAAAAACGGGGGCTTTAATCGGTGCCGCAAGCGGCGCACTCCTCGGCCAGGCAATCGGCAGGGATACGGAAGCAACGCTACTCGGGGCGGCAATCGGTGCGGCTGCCGGCGGAGTCGCCGGAAGTCAGATCGGAGCCTATATGGACAGGCAGGAGGCCGAACTTCGTTCAGCGCTGGCTCAAAGTGAGGCCGCATCCATCCAGAGAGAGCAAAACATCCTGACGGCCACCTTCAAGGGCGATGTTATGTTCGATTTCGATTCGTCCATACTGAAACCGGGCGCCTACGCAGAGCTTGACAGGGTTGCCAAGGTACTGAACTCCTATCCTCAGACATCTATCAGAGTTGAGGGTCACACCGATTCCACGGGTACGGAGGCTTATAACCAGGCCCTTTCTGAGAAACGCGCCATGACGGTCAAGAATGCCCTTATTCAGAGGGGGGTCGATCCCATCAGGATAGAATCCATCGGATACGGTGAATCACAGCCCATATCGTCGAACAACGCTGTGAACAGACGGGTGAATATTGTAATTACGCCTACCTAAAAAGGGCTCAAAGAAGAGAGCAAGAATCCTTACTATTGTTCATACTATGGGGCGGGACCGCAGGGTCCTGCCTTTTTTTTGTTGCATAATTCACAAATTAGGCAATAATTGAGACCAAGATCTGTAAAACGTTTTCCTTTCGGAACGAAAGCTGCGGTATATCGTTCGGAAGTTCGGGAGACAGGAAGGAAGTTGCAACGATGAAGGCATTTGCGGACAAGCTCATCGATATCACCAGGCATCATTCAGATGCGATTGCAAAAGAGTGGTGCAAGGCCGTGCGATCAAACCCGAGAACACCCTCGTTTCACCCTTTAACAAAAGAAGTGTGTATTCAGGATGCTGCAAATTTTTACAAAAATCTCAGATGGATCTACTACAGCGAACGGCCCTACTCTCAAGTACGACGGTTCTTTATGGAATACGCCGATGATAAGCATAAAACAGGCATCCCCCTCCATGAAAGCATCTATGCCCTCATTATGATGAGGAGGCACCTCTGGCTTTATGCCGATTTCCAGAAACCCTTCCTCACAGGACTCACCCACGATCAGATCCTGCTGACCATCAACAACACCATACGTATATTCGATCATGGCATATACCTCATCACGCAAAGATACTGGGAGCTGGATGAACTCAATGAAAAGCTCCCCCTTAAAGAAATACCTGAATGAACAGAGAGGAATAATCTAAATATTATTGCCGGTACTTAGGATTTTGTTTGGAGAATCTGCGCATTCCTGATAGCATACCGGCAGATCCCATCGTGAGGAACGATCGTTGTTAGATATTAGGGAATTGAGCAAGGATACCGTCTACGAGGTAATGCGGGAGCTTCTCTACAGCTTCAACTACGCGTGGTTTCTCATGGACGACTGGATAAAAAAGAACCATCCGGACGCGAACAACGAGGACCTCATGGGGCTTGCGAAAGAATTCGGGGGTTATGAGGCGAAGAGACTCTCCAGGGTCCTCGACACATCTGAAGAGGGAATAGAAAAACTCATACATTTCCTCAATCATTCCCACTGGGCAGTATTCGAAGAAATAGAAGGTGAAAGGATTTCAGAGAGGAGTTTTACAATGAAAACCTTTGACTGTTCAACCCAGAGGGCTGCAAAAAAATGGGGGATGGGGTATTACGACTGCAGCGAACAGGGGTGTCGGATTCGCGAAGGCTTCTTCAGAGAGATAGATCCCGATGCCCGGGTCGAGCGGATCTTTACACCGCCCGACGAAATGATTGACGGCAGTGATGAAAGAATTTCCTGTGAATGGTTGATTACTCTCTAAGTTTCTGATAATTTGTATCGTGCTTTATATGGCAATGCGAATGGCAACAGAGCAGCAAACATTGAATCTCCGACTGTTTAGTAAGTTAGGATTTATTTTCTGTGTTTTCTGGCAGAAAATAAATTCGTTAACGCACTTATCCCGATTGTCGGGATTAAGGAAACTGGTTATTTTATATTCGCTCGCTAACCCCGCCGCAAGCAGCGGGGAATGCGCTCACTATTCAATTCAATTCACGCGAGGGAACGGCAGATGAGCGAAATCAAGAAAGTCTATGTGAATGAAAAAAACAGGGTCACGATAATCTGTCCCGAGTGCGGCAATGTAAAAGTTGAAAATGCAGAGCAGTATAAATTTGAAAAGGGAGACAGAAATATCGATATCACATGCGAAAAGTGCAACGCTCGTTTCACCGTATTCATCGATTTCAGACGCTACTACCGCAAAAGTGTCTCGCTTCAGGGTATCATCTACAACCTCGACGAGAAGTTTAGCAAGATCACCGTTGGAAATCTCTCAAGAAGCGGCGTTGGATTCACGATAGACGATGTTTTCACCGTTGCATTGAATGAAGAGATAGATGTTCAATTCACCCTCGATGATGATGACAGAACCTTTATCAGAAAAAGAGCGTTCGTTCGTTACATCAAGGATAACTTCATCGGTGCAGAATTCACTGAACTGCAGAAGTTTGGCAAGGAACTGACCTTTTATCTGAAGTACACCGGTTAAAGATCAGCAACATTTTTGATTATATAACAGCGAAGGATTTCTCTATGCGGATACTCTGTATTGAAAAGTTAGGCGACACAATATACGGCTGTCTGGATGACGGCGTTCACTACCAGGTGTTCTCCGTCGATTCGGGCTGTCCCGTGGTATGTGAAGACAAATATCCGAAGAGCGATTATGATGATTACGACAGCTTTACCCTGTTCTTCTGCAGTGTGGATCCGGGGTTTCCTTTTCTTGAAGAACCCTTTCATGTAGGAGTCGGGCGAGCCGAGGATCTCACCTACGAAATGCTTCTGGCAATATGGAGCGAGATATGGGCCTCAGGGTCGAAATGAACGCCAGCGAACCATATATAATATCAGTTGAGATTGCAGGCCCCGGCTCTTAGAAGATAGAGACGGGGTTTTTTGTTTTATAAATATATTAGGGAGGTAAGCGTTTATGGCATATGAAAACATTATACTCGAAAAAAAAGGCTATATCGGTGTCCTGACCCTGAACCGCCCACCGGCAAATTCAGTCAACCTTGCCACGCTGGAAGAGATGGACCGAGCCATCGATGAATTGAAAAACGACAAAGGGATACGGGTCGTGATCATTACCGGTGCAGGCGAAAAGGGATTTTCTGCCGGTTTTGACGTATCCGATGCCGCAAATGCCGACAAGGTTGGTCCAAAAGGCCAGGAGGTGTGGACAAAGGTCGATCGTCTTTCCAAGCCCGTTATTGCCGCCATAAACGGCTATGCCTTCGGAGGCGGCTGTGAACTCTCACTGGCCTGTACCTTCAGGCTCATGGTAGAGGGCGCAAAGATCGGACTCACGGAACTCAATCTTGGCATTATCCCGGGTTGGGGAGGCACGCAGCGAATGCCCCGCGTTGTCGGAAAGGCAAAGGCCCTTGAACTTATACTCTTCAGCAAGCGATTAACGGCCGCCGAGGCACTTGTGATCGGCCTTGTTGACCGCGTCATCACACCCGATGAATTCATGAAAGAGGTTTTCGACTTTGCCGCAATTCTGGCAAAACGTCCTCCTCTCGCGGTCAGTGCCGTTCTGAAGGCCATCGACGCGGGACTTGAGCATGGCCTCGACGAGGGAACAAAGGTGGAGATGGAGGGAAGCAGAACGGTCGCAAAATCGAAGGATGCGATGGAGGGATTCACCGCCTTCTTCGAGAAGCGTGAACCGGCGTTCACCGGAGAATAATCACACTCTGAAGGAGGAAATCAGATGAGTTTAGACGATATAAAAAAGATAGCCGTTATCGGCGCTGGTGATATGGGGCACGGTATTGCGGCAGTTGCACTTCTTGCGGGTTTCGAGGTATCAATGCGGGACATAGAACAGCGCTTTGTCGACCGCGGCGTTGAAGGAATTAAAAAGAGCCTCGCAAAGTTCGTCGAAAAGGGAAAGATAACGGAGGACGCGCGGATCGATGCCCTGGCGAGGCTTGAGGGACTTGTCGATTTCGATGCCGCCGTCAGTGACGCCGATTTCGTGATAGAGGCCGTGCCTGAAATCGTCCCCTTAAAGAAAGACACCTTCTCCGAGCTCAGCAAGTATACACATCCGCACACGATCCTTGCCTCAAATACTTCGAATATCAGTATTACCGTCCTCGCGGAGGCTACGGAAAAGCCCGACAAGGTTGTGGGCATGCACTTTTTTAACCCGGCCGTCCTGATGAAACTCGTCGAGATTATCAAGGGCGAAAAGACATCCTTTGAAACGGCTGACATCGCCTACAGGATCGCCCAGAAGATGAACAAGGTCCCCATCCTTGTCAAAATAGATTCACCCGGTTTCGTCTACAACCGTGTCAACGCCCCGGTGACGATGCTTCTTTCGAAGATTCTTGATGCGGGAAGCCCGTCGCCGGAAGAATTCGACGCCGCCTTCAAGGGGATAATGCCGATGACCCCCTTCGAACTGGCGGATTACGTTGGTCTCGATGTCGCCTATCACAGTCTCGACTATTTTTCCCAGGTCCTCTCCGGCGAATGCGCTCCATCGGAGAAATGGAAGAAGATGCTCGATGCGGGCACGCTCGGCAAAAAGACGGGCGGGGGCTTTTTCGACTGGTCGGCGGGACGACCCGAGATCGATCAGGCAAAAGCCACAAAGGAATTCGATATCAACCACCTTATTGCACTGCAGGTCAATGAAGCGACAAAGCTCCTCGAAGAGGGTGTCGTCGACGACCCGAAGGAAATCGACCTTGCCATGGCAAACGGTGGCGGGTCTCCCTTCGGCCCCTTCCAGCTTGCGACCGGTATCGGCTACGAAACGCTTATACAAAAGTGCAATGAACTGGCCGACAAATTCAACGTGGAATCCTTCAGGCCGACAAAGACGATGAAAGCAGGAAACATCAAAGTCTGAAGAAAAACACCTGCGGCCGGGCGCGCCAGAAGTCCGGCCGCATTTTTTTAAAAACCCTGACAGGTTATGTAAAGCCATGAAGATCGAGATGACACCGATAGGCACCATCCACACGAAGGCGGCGGAAATACCAAAATTCTGGTCCTCTTCGGGCGTGGAGGGAACGCTTGTCATTGATGATGAATATCTCGAAGGAATACAGGACATCAAGACGAACGAGCAGATCGTCGTCCTCTTCTACTTTCACAAAAGCACTCCCTTTTCACCGGCCAGTCTCACACAGCATCCCCGCGGCGATCTGTCGAGAAAAAAGACCGGCGTCTTCAGCATCTCCTCACCGATCCGACCGAATCACATCGGCATGTCCGTCGTCGAAGTGACCGGCATCAGCGAGAATGCCATTTCAGTGAAGGGGCTTGACATGATCGACGGGACCCCTATCCTGGATATCAAGCCCTACCGTTTCTGAATGCCCCGGTCTCTGCCGCAGGCAGGAAGGAAGGCAACAGATGAAACGTAAATATTATAAAGTGCCCGATCAGGTAATGCTTGACCTGCCCGGCGCAAAAGATATCAGTTTTCGCGTCATTATAGGTCAGGAAGACGGCGCACCGAACTTTACCATGCTCCTGATCGAGATTGCACCGGGCGGAAACGGGCCGGACCATACACACCCCTGGGAAGAGGTAATATATGTAAAAAAGGGTATCGGCCAGATTAAATCGGGCGATGAAAGAAGGCCCATCGGTCCGGGCACCGCCGTTTTCCTTGCGCCCGGCGAACCGCACCAGTATTCCAACATAGGCAGCGAACCGCTCGAATTTCTCTGCATCATACCCCACAGAGCCTGACGTTGTTTTTTCTGATGTAGCTTCCCGATTTATCGGCGTATTTCCCGTGTCATTGCGAGTCCCGATGAAATCCCGATTTATCGGGAAGCAATCCTGTTTTTATCCTTGGTGCCTTAGTGCCTTTGTCACTTTGTGCCTTAATCATTGTAGAGATTGCCGCGTCGTTTCACTCCTCGCAATGACCCCGTTATTTTGTAGCTGCCCGATTTGTCGGGCGTTTTTCTTCATGCTCCGATATTCTCGGGGCGGGCTTCGTAAAACAAACTTCCTTTTGCCGATAAATCGGCGGGCTACATAATCCCTCTGTGCCTAATTCTTGCTTAATGAGATTGCCGCGTCCCGATTCCATCGGGCCTCGCAATGACCCCATTATTTTGCGGGCTACATAATCCCTTTGTGCCTCTGTCCCTCTGTGCCTTTGTCCCTTACCCCTTGTAGACAAAACCGCAAGCCCTTTCGTCACAGTCAATAAGGCTCTTGACCGTGGTGCCCCACGCTACCATAATTACATGAAAACGGTTGCTGTTAACTGAAAAATGCCTTACATTAACCGATCAGGAATGAATATGCATTTCGATATACCACATTAAACATTCGAGAGACATCGACGATGAAGAAACAACTGATCTGGTCCTTGATGCTGATCGGACTCGTTCTGGCCGGCTGGCAGATATATCATAGGTCCGGACTTTTCAATAAACAGACTCCACAGGCGATGAACCCATCCATCGCCGTTGAAGTACAACCTATTGTCACCACGGTTATTCGAGAAGTGGAGGTCTTTACAGGCACTCTTCTGCCCGAGTCACAGTTTACCGTGGCGCCGAGGATCTCGGGTCGACTGGAGAAGCTTCTTGTCAATATCGGCGACGAGGTCAAACAGGGCCAGCTGATCGCCGTTCTCAATGATGACGAATTCGCCCAAGCGGTGGATCAGGCCAGGGCGGAACTCGATGTGGCCCGTGCGAATATCGAGGAAAATCGAAGCACCCTCGATCTGGCACGCCGTGAATTTGAGCGTGCCGAATCCCTGCGTGAAAAGAAAATCGTCTCCGTGGCAGAGCTCGACGCTGCCGAGTCTCAATACAAAACAGCCCTTGCCAGGCAAAAGGTGGCTGTGGCACAGGTTGCACAGAAGGAGGCAGAGCTGAAGACAAATGAGGTCCGGCTTGCCTACACTCGTATCAAGGCGTCATGGGAAAACGGAATCGAATCGCGCGTCGTGGGTGAGCGCTTCGTCGACGAAGGGGGTATGCTGACGGCAAACTCGCCCATCGTATCGATCATCGATATCAGCTGTCTTAGGGCCGTGATTCACGTCATCGAGACGGATTACCCCCGGGTGAAAGTGGGCCAGCGGGCGATTGTCACCACCGATGCCTTTCCGGGCCGTGTTTTCGAAGGCTCGATCGCCAGAATAGCCCCCCTTTTAAAAGAAGCGGCCCGACAGGCCCGCGTTGAAATTGACATCCCCAACCCTGAACGTCTGCTCAAGCCGGGCATGTTCGTCCGTGTTGAAATCGAGTTTGACCGCCACGACAACGCTACGGTCATACCCGTCGATTCACTGGTCAAAAACAACGGCAACTGGGGTATCTTCATAGCAGACACGGAAGCCATGCGGGCAAAATATGTCAGGGTAACCCCGGGTATCGTGAGCGGCACCATGGTCGAGATAGTCGAACCGCAGATTTCGGGCCTCGTGGTAACCGTGGGGCAGCACCTCCTCGAGAATGGTTCTCCCCTTTCACTGCCGGAAACAGTCCGGGAACCATCGTAACAGGATGGGCAATTCCATGATCCAACACGAAATCCTTTACACATGCAGGGCAGCCTGAGATGAACCTTTCCCGAGCCGCCGTTCACCGTCCTGTTTTTACCATCATGGTAATCCTGATTGTCTTGATTCTCGGCGGTGTGTCCCTCTTCCGCCTCCCCATAGACCTCATGCCCGATATCACCTACCCCACCCTGACCATTCGAAGCAATTATGAAAACGCCAGCCCCGAGGAAATCGAAGAGCTGGTGACCCGTCCCATCGAAGAGGCCATGAGTGCCGTACCCGGCGTAGAGAGCGTCTATTCCACCTCGGCAGAAGGCGTCAGCAACGTCCGTGTCACCTTTAGCTGGGGAACCGACCTTGACACGGCGTCGAACGATATTCGCGACCGCCTCGATCGTATCATTTCCCGCCTCCCCGATGACACCGAACGGCCGACCCTTTTCAAGTTCGATATCGCCAATTTTCCCGTTCTGATCTTCGGGGCATCGGGCAACCTGACTCCTCTCCAGATGCGGAAATTAATCGATGACCAGGTCAAATACCGCATAGAACGGGTACCCGGTGTTGCGTCGCTCGATGTCTGGGGCGGGTATGAACGGGAGATACAGGTAAATCTGGATGCCGCCAGGATCAAGGCCATGGGCCTTCCCCTGGATCTCATTCTCTCTCGTATCAAAGAGGGTAACCTCAACCTCCCCGCCGGCACTATCGACCGGGGAAACCTTGAGGTTACCATGCGCACGTCGGGACAGTACAGCAATCTCGACCAGCTTGCCGACACCGTCATAATAATTCGCGACGGCGCCTCCATAAAACTCCGCGACATTGCCCGCATCGATAATACCTGGAAAAAGATATCGCGGATCATCTGGGTAAACGGAAAGCCCGGGGTACGCCTGGGCGTGACAAAACAATCGGGATCCAATACCGTCGATGTGGCGAAGAAGGTCCTGGAAGAAGTGAGAGTGATCAACCGTGATATACCGCAGATACATATCACCCCGATTATCGATACATCGGATTACATCCAGAATTCCATTACGAACGTGGGGACCATGGCGATCTACGGCGGGATTCTGGCTATTCTCGTTCTCCTTTTCTTCCTCAGGAATCTTGTCAGCACCCTGATAATCGCAACAGCGATACCAATATCGATTATTGCCACCTTTGCCCTTATGTATTTCGGAGGACTCACCCTTAATATCATGACCCTTGGAGGACTTGCCCTCGGCATCGGCATGCTGGTCGATAATGCCATCGTGGTTCTGGAAAATATCTACCGGCACCGGGAATCGGGCGAGGCTCCCGAAGATGCCACCATCAAGGGAAGCAGCGAAGTGACATCAGCGATTATCGCCAGCACGCTCACCACTCTGGCGGTCTTTCTCCCCCTCGTATTTATTCGGGGAATGTCGGGGATCATGTTCAAACAGCTCGCCATGGTGGTCAGTTTTGCTCTTCTTTGTGCCCTTATGGTGGCAATCACCCTTATTCCCATGATGTCCGCAAAGCTCCTCCGCGTGGGAGTCCACAACTCGGGTGCATCACCAATGGACAAACTCTACCGTCTCAGCAGCCGTTTTTTCACCGGGATGGAAGACCGGTATAAGGAAATCCTCCATCTCGCCCTCGACCATAGGAAACTGGTGGTCATCGGGACATTTGTGCTTCTCCTGGCAAGTCTGGCCCTCATTCCCCTTGTTGGCGTCGAGTTCATGCCGACCACCGACGAGGGTGAAGTCCGCATCGATGCTGAGATGAAAGTCGGAACACGGCTTGAGGTACTAACGGAAAAATTCAGGCTCATTGAAGAGCTTGTGAAACGTGAAGTCCCGGAAGCAAAAAACACGGTCACCAGCATTGGGGGATCGGGCTGGCGCTCCGGGGGCTCACATGCGGGAAGAATGCAGATCGCACTCAAACCCAGGGAGGAGCGGTCCCGTTCCAGTGAGCAGATTGCCGCCGATCTTCGCCCCATACTCAGCAATATTCCCGGAACCACCATCCGTACACGGGCCGGCCAGGGACTCTTTCTCCTGCGTATCTTTTCCGGCGGAGATACGGAACGGGTACAGATTGAAATCCGGGGATTCGATCTTGAAACCGCCGACGCCCTTGCGGAAAGCGTAAAAACTCTCGTCGAAAATGTTGATGGCGTCACCGATGCGCGGGTGAGCAGGGAATCGGGAAGCCCCGAAGAAATTGTCTTCGTGGACCGCCTGAAGGCCGCCGATCTGAAGCTCACCGTCTCACAGATCGCCAATATGCTTCAGACTGTCATCTCAGACACCAAAGCGGGCAGTTACCGGGAAGGGGGCGACGAATACGACATCCGCGTCAAGATTGAAGAGGCGGAAAAGCTCGGCCTCCGGGAAATCCTCGACCTGACCCTCGTCGGCTCTGAGGGTGAACCGGTGGTGCTCAGAAACGTGGTAAAAGTGGAGCCCAGAAGCGGCCCCGTAAGAATCGAGCGAAAGGATCAGGCACGTATACTCACCGTTTCGGCCAACACCAGCGGTCGTGACATGGGTTCGATACTTGACGATATCCGCGAGCGGCTCAGGTCCATTCCCGTCCCCCGCGATTTCAGCATCGTCTTCGGCGGCGACTATGAAGAACAGCAAAAAGCCTTCCGGGAATTACTGCTCAGTTTCATACTGGCACTTATCCTCGTTTACATGGTCATGGCATCTCTCTACGAATCGCTCCGATACCCCCTGGTGGTCATGTTTTCCGTCCCCTTTGCCGCCATCGGTGTCATCCTGATTCTCTTTCTTTCCAATACTACCTTTAATGTCCAGTCCTATATCGGCTGCATCATGCTCGGCGGTATCGTGGTAAATAATGCCATCCTTCTGGTGGATCACATCAACCTTCTCCGACGCCGCGACAATCTCCCTCTCAGAGAGGCTATCGAAGAAGCGGGTCGCCGTCGACTGAGACCGATTCTCATGACGGCAATGACGACGATCCTCGCCATGGTTCCGCTCGCAATCGGACTTGGTGAAGGTGGTGAAGTTCAGGCACCGCTGGCACGTGCCGTTATCGGAGGGCTCATCAGTTCCACCCTGATTACACTGCTCATGGTTCCCTCGGTGTATCTCATATTCGAAAAGGGACGGGAGAAAAAATGAAAGGACCGGGTCCCTCAATCATGGAATTGAAGAAGATATCGAAACATCATACGAAACAATTCATGATTCTCTTCTTCGGGGTCTTCTGGCTTTTCGCAGGATCCTGCGCAGCCCCGCAGCAAAGGGAGATAGGCGAATATATCGGTCCCCCGAAACCTGCTGTCTTGGCGCCAGAGATGGAATCGCCCGAAGGAATAGCAAAAATTGCCGAGACGCAAAAAACCGTTATTACGAAAGGCCCCCTGGAGATAACGACCGGGGATGCCATACTTATGGCGTTGGAGAATAATCGCGCCCTTCGAATCGAAAAGCTGAGTCCCGAGATATACCGAGCCGGAGAAGAGAAGGAACGGGCCCTCTTTGATCCCGTTCTCACCGGCACCTACTCCCGGTTTCGCAATAAAACAGATACCGACCTCCCGGCCATCGGAGACAGTCTTGAAAAAGAAGTCGATACGGGACTGGGGCTTTCCGGGCGTATTCCCACGGGCACCGATGTTGCGCTCGGGATCTCGACGGAAGAGACATGGTCCGACGTCTCCCCGGACGATCTTTACGAATCACGCCTCGGCCTCAGTGTGACACAGGCCCTCTTGAGGGGTGGCGGCATAAAGTACAACCTGGCCAGGCTCCGTCAGGCGAGACTGGACACGCGCGCATCGCAGTATGAGCTGCGCGGTTTTGCCGAAACCCTCGTGGCACAGGTTGAGGAAACATACTGGGATTATGCACTCACCGGACGGCAGATCGAAATCTTTCAGGAATCACTGAAGCTGGCTGAAAAGCAGAGAAGCGAAACGGAAGAAATGATCACGATCGGTTCCCTGGCCGAATCGGAGATTACCGCCGCAGAGGCCGAAATCGCCCTCAGACGTGAAGGCCTCATCAATGCACGAAGCACCCTCGAAAAGACGCGCCTGCAGTTGCTGCGATTACTGAACCCCCCGGGCGAAAACCTCTGGTGCCGTACACTTGTCATTCTGGACCAGCCCGTTGCACCCGACGTCATTCTGGATGACGTGGAGGACCATGTGGGCGTTGCCATGCGGATGAGACCCGACCTGAACCAGGCACGGCTTCAGGTGCTTCGGGGTGATCTCGAAATTGTCACAACGAAAAACGGCGTCCTTCCCAAGCTGGACTTCTTCATAAACCTGGGCAAAACGGGATATGCCTCGTCATTCAACAGTGCCATCAACGATATAAACGGCGATTCCTATGATATTCTGGCGGGGATCAACCTTGCATATCCATTCCTGAACCGTGATGCCAAAGCCAGTTACCGACAGTCCTTAATCAGCCGGAAACAGGCTGACGAATCAGTCGAAAATATGGCCCAGCTTGTCCAGGTGGATGTCAGGTCGGCCTATATCGAAGTCAACCGCACCAGGGAACAGATCGCGGCCACCACTGCCACCCGCGCACTCCAGGAGGAAAAGACGCGGATCGAAATGGAAAAATTTCGTGTGGGCAAATCGACGACACTTCTCGTGGCCCAGGCCCAACGTGACCTTCTTGCAAGCCGCATCGCAGAAACGGAGGTCACTGCCAATTATCTTAAATCCCTCGTTGAACTCTACCGTCTTGAAGGGTCTCTTCTCGAACGGCGGGGCATCGAGGCCCCCGGCCACGAAACGGTCAGCTTCTGATTTTTGACGCTTCGTGTCATTGCGAACTCAGTG
Source organism: Deltaproteobacteria bacterium (assembly GCA_016933215.1). Classification (GTDB taxonomy): domain Bacteria; phylum Desulfobacterota; class Syntrophia; order Syntrophales; family UBA2210; genus JAFGBH01. The sequence continues at coordinate 63,797 of JAFGBH010000079.1, forward strand.
AAGCAATCTCGTTTTTTAATGTAGTTGTCCGATTCATCGGGCGTTTTTGCTTTTGCCCATAAATGGGCGGGCTACAGAATCACTTTGTGCCTCTGTCCCTCTGTCCCTTTGTGCCTTTGCTACTTTGTGCCTTAATCGTTGTAGAGATTGCCGCGTCGCTTCGCTCCTCGCAATGACTGGGGGGCTGATTGTCGCGTCGTTTCCCGCCATGCTTCGCTCGCGGCTGCGACTCACCCTTGCAATGACCCCTGTCTTTGCCGATAAATCGGCGGGCTACATAATCACTTTGTCCCTCTGTGCCTTTGCTACTTTGTGCCTCTGTGCCTGATATTTCCCCTTGACTTTTTTAGCGCGTACCATTAGTGTCGCTCACATATTGCAATGAGAGAAACCTCCTGCCATTTCTGCTGTTGGGAGGTCTTTTATATAGAATCAGGATGTTATGCTTAAACGTATAAAATACTCTGTTATCACCTCAAATATCTTCCTCGCTTTTCTCTACCGGTTTATTCGACTCTATTCCTCCACCTTTCGCCTCACCGTCGAAAACGAAGGAAAATGGATCAATCATATCGAGAATGGGGGAAGAGTGCTGCTCTGCACCTGGCACCAGCAATTCTTCTCGGCAATCCATCACTTCAAGAACTACCGAAAATACAAACCCGGTCTCATGATCAGCAGAAGTTTCGACGGTGATCTCATTTCGGGCATCGCAAACCGAACGGGGTGGTATACCATGCGCGGTTCCTCCTCGAAAGGCGGCCGTAAGGCCCTGGGCGGAATGATCGAAAAATTAACTGAAACGGGGCTTGCCGCCCACATCGTTGATGGTCCCCGGGGACCTGCTGGTGTGGTAAAGGCCGGCGCAATCCGCCTTGCATCAGCCGCCAATGCAGTCATTGTGCCCTTTTATACCTCTACCGAAAATGCGTGGTATTTTAAAAGCTGGGACCGGTTCATGCTTCCCAAGCCATTTGCCAGGGTGACGCTGCGATTCGGCGACATGATCCCCTGCCCTGCTTCGGAAAATGATGATGATTTCGAGCATCATCGAAGTTCTCTGGAGCAGCTTATGCTCCCCGAAATTCGTCTCTCCGCCGCATAGCGGGGACTTAATCCGTTGTAGTTGCCCGATTCATCGGGCTCTTTTCGTCTTGCCGATAAATCGGCAGGCTACAGAATCCCTTTGTGCCTCTGTGCCTTTGTTACTTTGTGCCTTTATCTTTAACGAGATTGCCGCGTCGTTGCACTCCTCGCAATGACTGGAGGGCTGATTGCCGCGTCGCAGACCGCCACGCTTCGCTCGCGGCTTCGGCTCACCCTCGCAATGACCAACATCTTTGCCGATAAATCGGCAGGCTACAGAATCCCTTTGTGCCTCTGTGCCTCAGTGCCTCTATGCCTCTGTATCTCTGTGCCTATCTTTTGAAACATTTCCCGATTGACAAACAAAAAATCCCGGTGTTATGAAATCGGAATCACCGTTCTATCAAATCATGTCATAAGAGGGGGGGGAATCGCAGTCCATGGGTATCAAAACGAGTGCAGAATATCTTGAAAGCCTGAAGAAACTGAAGCCAACGGTCTACATCGCCGGTGAAAAGGTCGAGGATGTCTCGACGAACAAATTCTTCCAGCCTTCAATCAAAGAGGTCTGTAAATTCTACGACTGGACCAACGATCCGGAAAAACGTGACGACTTTGTCTACTGGTCGTCCCTCATCAACGAAGAGGTCAGTTTCTGGACCCACATCAGGGAGACCAAGGAAGAATTCGTCGACCTCCTCAAAATCATGAAAAAGAACAACGCCCGGAATTTCTGCTCCTTCTGCATGGGGATCGGCCCCTGCGTCTTCTGGGCAACCACCTATGATATCGATCAGGCAAAGGGCACCAACTACCAGGAACGGCTCAGGGAATTCTTCAAGAAGCTGCAGCGGGAAGACCTCCGGTTCTGCCTCGGGGTCATGGACCCGAAGGGCGACCGTTCGCTGAAACCGAGCGAGCAGGCCGACCCTGATCTCCACCTTCGCATCGTCGAGAGAAAAGCCGACGGAATCGTCGTGAACGGCGCCAAGATGCACACCTCAACCGCACCCTTGGCCCACTATATCTTCTGCGCCCCCGGCGGGTTCCTGACCGAAGAGGACAAGGACTATGCCGTCTCCTTCGCCATCCCCATCGACACAAAGGGAATTACCTTTATCGCCCGGCCGTCGCCCTGCCCCCTGAATGCAACCCAGATGTCAAATCCCGCCAGCATCCGCCACAACATGGTCGAATGCCTCACCGTTTTTGACAACGTTTTCGTCCCCTGGGAAAATGTCTTCATGGCCGGGGAATGGGAATTCACCGACCGCTTCATCCACTATTTCTCATCCTACGGCAGGCCTGTCAAGGCCACCTGCATATCGGCCCGAACCGACATGATCGCCGGCGCGGCGGCACTGATTGCCGATTACAACGGCGTTTCCAAGGCCAGTCATATCAGGAGCAAGATCAACGACATGGTAATCAGCTCGGAAATCGGATGGGGGTGCGTGATGGGTGCCGTGGCAAATTCCGTCGATCATCCGAGCGGCATTCCAATCCCCGATATATCCATGAGCAATGCCGGGCTCTATCATACGAGGCTCCGTTTCGTGGAGTTTCTGGGAATGCTGATGGAGATCGCCGGCGGCGTGGTCACCACCATGCCGATCGAGGCGGATTTCAGAAACGAGGAGACGCGGCCCCTCATCGAGAAATACTTCAAGGCAAAAAGCGACATCCCCACCGAGGATCGGTTGAAACTTCTCTATCTTATTCAGGAGCTCACGGCATCACGATTCGGCGGCTATTTCCTCTCCAGCGCCATCTGCGCCGTCGGAACGCCGGAGACCAACAGGCTCGAAGTCCTCAGAAACTACGATCTCCTGGCCCAGATCGAAAACGTGAAAGACATATGTGACATCAAAACCTGACCCCGTTTACAAGTCACGGAAGGAGGGAACCATGGCTGCACAAAACCCGATGATCGAACTCTTACAGACCGAAGAAACACTCGGCGAAATGATCGAAAACAGGACCCGTAATCTCCCTGACAAACCGGCCTTGATTTTCTACGACGATGAGGTTACCTACCGGGAACTCAACGAAAAGGTCGACGGTCTCGCCACGGCCCTCCTCGATATGGGCATCACCGCCGAAGACCGCATCGCCATCATCATGCCCACGCGGCCCGAATTTATCTATCTCTGGCTTGCCGCCTCGAAGATCGGCGCCTCCGTGGTAGGCCTCAATTTCCGCTACCAGCAGGATGAAGTCGTCTATATGGTCAACAATTCCCGGCCCTCTGTCCTCGTTTGCATCAACGAATTCGCCTTCACCAATTACAACACCTTTCTCTCGGATATCAGGGAGAGGATTCCCTCGGTGAAACAGTTCGTCTTTCTGGGAAAGACAGAATTCCCCGGTGCTATCGATTTCAATGAACTTCTCGCCACGAAACCCGATGACGCGAAGCTCTCAGAGGCGAAAAAAGAGATGAAAGGCGAGAGCGACAACTTCATCATCTACACCGCGGGCACGACGGGGAAACCGAAGGGCGCCGTCCTGACTCAAAAGAGTATCATGGCAATGATGAAGCTCTGGACGAAAAACCTGGAGCTTTCGCCGGATGACCGAATCCTCTGCATTCTGCCGCTCAACCATGTGGGCGGCGGCACGATCATGGCCCTGTCGTCGCTCGCAAGCGGCATCACCCTCGTTTTACACGATATGTTTATGCCCGACCAGTTAGTGGACATAATCCGGGAGCATAAGGTCACGGTCTTCGGCGCCGTTCCCACCGTTTTTGAGATCCTCTTTGCCGCCCGTCGCGATATCGCCGCCGGCATGCTTCCAAGTATCAGACTAACGGCCTACGGCGGCTCTCCGGCAACGCCGGAAGTCCTGAAGGCGATGCGAGAGAAATTCGACGCCCCGGTCATGGCCTGCTACGGCTCCACCGAAGTGAGCGGTTTTATCACCTACACGAAAAGTGATGATCCCTTCGAAAAGACGATGACGGCAGGGCGGGTGCCCGAAGGCGTCGAGGCGAAGATTGTCGCACCCGATACGCGGGAAGAACTGCCCAAAGGAGAAATCGGCGAGATTGCCTTCAGGTCCGACATGATTTTCGACCGTTATCTCGATATGCCCGAGGAGACGAAAAATGCCTTTGACGACGAGGGCTGGTTTTACATGGGCGATCTCGGCTACTTTGACGAGGACGGCTTTCTCGTCATCGCGGGGAGAACCAAGGAGATGTACATCACCGGCGGATTCAATGTCTATCCGAAGGAGATCGAGGACTGTTTAGCCGCCCATCCCGATGTAATCATGGCGGCCGTTGTCGGAGCACCCCACTCTATTATGGGTGAAACGGGCATCGCCTTTGTGGTTCTGAACCCGACATCGGAAGTTACCGGAGAGGATCTCAGAGAATTCTGCAGGCCGAAACTGGCCGATTACAAGGTGCCCTCGAGGGTATTCCTGGAAACCTCGCTCCCCATGACCACCGTGGGAAAGATACAGAAAACGGTCCTCCAGGAAACCGCCCGCAAACGCCTAAGCGGCAAAAAATAAGGAGTTTCATTGCAAATATTGTTTGGAAATACCATACAATTGTATGGTTTAAGCATACAAATTTAAATCTTATCCGTCATTGCGAACAAATTCCCCGTCATTGCGAGCGCAGCGAAGCAATCTTTATCTTATATGTACGGGATTGCCGCGTCGTTTCCCGCCACGCTTCGCTCGCGGCTTCGACTCACCCTCGCAATGACCCCGTTTTACTTAATCCTCTAATCCTTAATCCATGCCCTTTATTCCTCTTTACCTTTGCTACTCGGTGCCTCTGTGCCGAAGGTTTCCGTCCCGAAAGGATATTCCAGCACTGGCGGATTTTTTCTTGATAAACGAAATTAATAAGTTTATATTTCCCTTAAATATTTACCCCCCGTCGGACCAGCCGCAAGGCCTCTGACGGGGTTTTGTTTTTTATACCCTTTGTGCCTTTGTTACTTTGTTACTTTGTGCCTTCGTGCCTTATTCCTCAACGCCCCTTGCCTTCCCCCCATTATTCTGATACTCACCCCCTGACTTTTATATGAAGAAAAGGACACCATTACACCATGAGATACGAGGGAAACATCTACCGGCCCTTCAGCGAGGCGAACAGTTATCTTCTCCAGTGCACCATCGGCTGCTCGCACAACCGGTGCACCTTCTGCGGCATGTACAAGGACAGGAAATTCCGCATCCGCACCCTCGATGAGATAAAAACCGACATTCGAATGGCAAAGGAATACTACGGCGATGTCGAAAAGGTATTCCTCTGTGACGGCGACGCCATCGCCATCGAAACGGACATCCTTTTAGAGATACTGCAGGAACTCAGAGACGCCTTCCCCTCACTCCGCCATGTGGGCTCCTATGTCGGCCCCCAGAGCACCCTGGGAAAGAGCATGGCGGAACTCACCGCCCTTCGCGAGGCCGGCCTCAAAAAGGCCTATCTCGGCGTGGAAACCGGCGACGATCTCCTCTTGAAAGAAATACGAAAGGGTGTCACTGCTGATGAGATGCTCCAGGCCGGCAGAAATTTGGTCGCTGCCGGCATGAATCTCTCATCCATGGTCCTTCTCGGCCTCACCGGAAGAGATACAAAACGTTCACGGGAACACGCCATCGCCACGGCAGAGATCACCAACAAAATGAAACCGCACTACCTCGCCGCCCTCACCGTCACACCTGTCCCGAATACGATCCTTTTCAATCAGGTTCAAAAGGGGGAATTTGAAGTCATGGACGCCTTTGAAACCCTGGAAGAGATGAAGGTCCTCTTTGAGAACCTCACGATCGACAACCTGAAATTCGTGGGGATTCACGCATCCAACTACCTGCCCGTAAACGGAACCCTCCAGCGGGATAAAGCACAGATGCTGGCAACGATAAACTCGGCCCTGGAAAAGCGCGACCGAAGCAAACTAAGAGACGAGCACATGCGGGGACTTTAAACGCTCCTCGTCATTGCGAGTACCCCGATCAATATCGGGGGACGCGACAATCTCGCCTTTGTCATTGCGAGGAGCAACGCGACGCGGCAATCTCTTCTTTTTTGTCATTCCGGAATCTGCGAAAGCGAATATCCGGAATCCAGATCCCCCCTTAATCCTGTTTTATCCCTTGACACCTCCCCTTCCCTTCTGCTAACTACCTAATCGCTTTATCAAAAAAGGGGACGTTAAAGGCTCTATTAACAATATTTCTACTCGCTCGCTGGAAAGTAAAAAACCTATGACTGAAGCTCACTTTATCCCCGTTTCTATATATCAGAGGCGGGATTTTCCCCTTATGGTCCCCGAATGGTCTGAGCTTCAAATGAAAAAATCGAAAACAAAATATCCCCTCCCCATTCGTGAATGGTCCGAGGATGACCGCCCCAGAGAAAAACTACTCAAATATGGCGAACACACGTTAAGCAATGCAGAGTTGCTTGCCATCCTGATCCGCACGGGCACCCCCGGCCGTAGTGCCGTGGATATCGGCAGAGAGTTGCTTCATAAATACAAATCACTCCGAAATATGAGCGGCATTGATATCGCCGAATTCAAGGAAATCTCTGGCCTAAAAAATGCGAAGATCGCCCAGATCAAAGCTGCTATTGAACTTGGCAGAAGAATGCTAAGCGAAGAAAAGGTGCTCAAAGGCTCCATAAAGAAATCGGCAGATGTGGCAAACTATCTCATGCCCCTCATGCGAGACCTGAAAAAAGAACGATTTCTTCTCCTTCTTCTCGACCGGCGAAACACCGTCACCGATGTCATCAACGTAGACTACGGTACGGTTGATAGAGCGAATCCATATATCAGGGAGATTCTTCAAAAAACAATTAAGGGCAACGCAGCCTCCATTATTGTTGCCCACAATCATCCATCAGGATCGGTAAAACCGAGTAACGATGACAAAGCCTTCACAAAAAGCCTTATGATGGCATCAAGGGCAACCGGCATCAGTTTTTTCGACCATATTATTATCGGCGATAATTGCTACTTCAGTTTTGCCGACGAAGGACTTATTAAGGAGTATGAAACGCTGGCTATCAAAGAATTATAAATGCATAGAAAATTATCTTCGACATACATATAGAAGGTTTAAGCAAGTAACGCCCCGCACGTTATGTCGGCCGTTATACAAACCAAAAACGCGGAGCCGAATAATTAATTCCTACTAAAAGTAATTGGCAACAAAGGAAAGAATGGCATGATAAAAGTTAATAACATGAACGGATTCAAAGACGAGGGCGATGTTATCTGGAAGATCGCCAATCTTCTTCGTGGCCCTTACCGACCACCTCAATATCGAAAGGTAATGATTCCGCTTACTGTCTTGCGCCGTCTCGATTGCGTTTTGGAAGCCACAAAAGACCCGGTTATTGCTCTCCACCAAAACCTTAAAGCCGGTGTTAAGTCTGACGGCACACCCAAATACGACGCCGAAACAATCGAGAAAATTATCAATCAGAAATTCAAGCTAACCTTTCATAATACCAGCGAATTCACTTTTAAGAAACTACTTGGCGATCCCGACAAGCTTGCTGCCAACCTCACGAATTACATGGCAGGATTTTCTTCCCGTGCCCGTAAGATTATTGAGAAATTTAAATTCGAAGAAGAAATCGAGAAGCTCGACGAAGCGAACCGGCTTTTTGAAGTCATCAAGGAAGTGTCCAAAGTCGATCTCCACCCCGACAGGATACCCAATATTGCGATGGGCTATCTTTTCGAGGATCTGGTCCGGCGATTTAACGAGCAGGCCAATGAAGAGGCCGGAGATCACTTCACCCCTCGCGAAGTGATTAAGCTCATGGTGAATATTCTCTTCACCCATGATGACCTCGTCTACACAGAAGGCAAGGTCATCAAGATCTACGACCCGACCTGCGGCACGGGTGGAATGCTTTCTGAATCTGAGAAACTCATCAAAGACCCGGTAAAGGGCCTTAATCCCAGCGCCAACCTCGAACTCTTTGGCCAGGAATACAACCCCGAGGCCTACGCCATCTGCGGATCGGATCTCATGATCAAGGGTGAGGACGTGAAGAATATCGTCTTCGGCAACACTCTGGGCACGGGAAAATCCAAAGAAGGCTTTGTCGATGGCGACGGCCACCCCGATGAACAATTCCACTACATGTTGGCGAACCCTCCCTTTGGCGTGGAATGGAAGCCTGAAAAAACCCACGTTACTAACGAGCATAACGACTTTGGCTTCAGCGGACGCTTTGGCCCCGGCCTGCCGCGTATCAATGACGGCGCGCTGCTCTTTCTTCTGCACATGATCTCAAAGATGCAA
>JAFGBH010000080.1 GCA_016933215.1 Deltaproteobacteria bacterium
AATAATCCCCGCTGCTCACACCATAATAGACCTCATACCCGGCAATATCGGGTTCGGGATTCGGGTCCCATTCCAGGGTAACATCAGCAGCATGTGCAGTAGAACTGTAAAGAGGGGATAGAAAAAGAATAGCTACAATTGCTATTAACCAAAGAATAAATCTTTTTTGATATGTATGTCTCGACAGGAAAGCCGACAACATGACAACACCTCCGTACGTCGCATTTCCTTAGCCGAGCGAAATGTAACACCGGAAGGTGTTGCTTCCGCCTGGCAACCCTGCTGCCTTATCCCGACATTGTCAGAACTTAGGCCAGAGGCTTTGCGTCCCACCCTTTCGGCGTGGTTTGCCCTTTTCAGACTCTGTTTTGTACCTTTGTATGTGAATTATGGCTTACTATACAGAAGCATATAAAAACATACTATGAAATGCATCACACTTGTAATGTGAAATAGTTAATGATCAGAGTGAAAAGCGCTAATGATATCGAGGGAATATCTATAGTAAGGTGCCGGGCAAGCGAAAGCATCTCTTTTCTGAAAAAAGAGAGGAACTACAGGTCAAGATACGATGTGGTGAATGGCTGCAGGAATTATGTGTGATTACCGCCAGTCCCTACGACTACGAAGCAGGATATGGAGACTTTCTGAATCTACAGTAACACTGAGCGTATGAGATCCCCAGTTTTATACCATATTGATATGTTCTAAGAATCGAGAATCAGTCGTTTAGCGAGTTCACAATATGCGGTTTGATGGGCTGCACTTTCTCTTTTTGTTTCGGAGGTTTGGAACTTTTTTCCAAAAGGTTTTTAAGCACGTAATTGTCGAGACTGAGTTCTGCAATCAATAATTTCAACTTCTTGTTTTCTTCCTCAAGGGTTTTCAGCTTTCTCGTACTTTTATGTTCCGAACTCCCGTACTTTTTTCGCCAGTTGTAAAAGGTCTGCTCAGAGATTTCGTGGTTGCGACAGATATCGATTATTTTGAAGCCCGCCTCTGCCTCCTTGAGGATCCTGGCGATTTGTTCTTGTGTGTATCGTTTGCGGTGCCTCGCTATCACGTAAATGCCTCCTTAATAGCAAACATTAAAAGAGATCATACAGTTAACCACTGTTGATGATATGACGAATGATTGAATTAAAAACACCTTACCATAAAATTATCAAGCAATTACTGTGCCTAAGAATTCGCGCTATGGACAGATATTATCTTGAACCGCATAATATCATGTAATTCTTAGATAATAAAAAAACTTTTTCTTACAGACCTGACAAATGTATTTTTTTTGAGAGTATTAAAAAGTCCAATATGTGTAAAGTTTTTTGACAGTTTTGGAGGAAAAAAAGCCGAATACGCACTAAGTACCCATAAAGTGGTATTTTTTCATGCAAGGAAAAAGTGTAAAGAATTATGACACATAAAATTAATAACGTAACCACCCAGTTTTATAGTATAAATTGTGGTTAAGGGTTTTTCAGAGGTGTCAAGCCTTGTATTTCAACATCGCGCTCGCTGTTTTGTCCGGGGCTGTCATCCATACCTGTTTTCCGGCTGTTTTCTTTTGACACGGGGGGATTTTTTTATTATATTTTTAGGCGCTTGGTCAAGTTTTTGTTTCTCGTAAAGTATCAACGATAAACCAGTCTTTCAAAAAACCACCGACTCTGAAAGGAGGAGGGCGATGAAAGTAAAACTGTTTGGCCGGGGGCGCACTCGCAAGCTCCGCCTTGCAGGCGGGGCCAAGGTGCGCGCTATAATTAAACTATTCCTTGCCGGGAAGCCCCGCCCTGTGGGCGGGGAGCTTCACTTTTTTAATTATGGTCGCTTTCGGGCACCACGAATTATTGGTCTGGCAATAATCTTCGCGTTTGCACTCACACTCGGCACTCCATTTATAAATGCGGCACATGGGGGCGTCTGGTATGTGGACGGAGACGCGGCGAGCTCGGGCGACGGCACAAGTTGGGCCACAGCATTCAACACCGTTCAGGAAGCCATAGATGCTGCCCAAAAGCCCGACGAAATATGGGTTAGAGCAGGAACCTACGCACTCTCAAACCGGATTGACTTGAACAAGGCCGTTCGTCTCTACGGCGGTTTCGCCGGAACTGAAACGGAAAGAAACCAACGTAACTGGCGTGATAACGAAACTATTATCGACGGTGCATCGGTCTATCACTGTTTTTATGTTGAAATGCCCCCTTTTGAGACTCTTCATCCGGAAATAAACGGTTTTGTCATCGCCAACGGCACCGCTAATGGGGTCGATGCGGATCCGGACTACAACGGAAAAGGTGGCGGCATCTTCAACAGGCAGTCGCCGACGTTAATCCAGAACTGCATATTCAGGAACAACACCGCCACCGATTATGCTGGAGGTGGCGGAGCAATATTTATCGCTTTCGTCAATGCTCCGACGATCATCAACTGCGAATTTTATGACAATACCGCCATCAGCGGCAATAATGCAGCGCACGGAGGAGCAATACACAGCCAATCTTCCAATCCGACCATCGCCGGTTGCGTCTTTCAAGGAAATACCGCCGATGGCGTGGGAGGCGCCCTCTTTATAAACGGAAATACTCCCTCCATCATCAACTGTACGTTCAACGGGAATACGGCCCAGGGATGGCAGGACGGCGGCGGCGGCGGGGCCATCTATAACTCCAACGGAGCAGCTCCCGATATTACCAACTGCATACTCTGGGGAGACGCTGCTACGACAACATCTCCACCATTTGCCCCGGAAATTGCGAAAGACTCAATCAGCAATCCCTCCGTGTTTTACTGTGATATCGGCCAGGCAGGTTACGCCGGCACTAACGGGAATATCAATGATGACCCCCAGTTTCTGGATGCGGGCAATCGCGACCTCCATATAGACCCAGCATCTCCCTGTGTTGATGCGGGCGACAATTCGGCTGTGCCTGGAGACGTGACAACCGATTTTGACGGCGACGATAGAATTGTCCAGGATACTGTGGATATCGGCGCCGACGAATACAAGGCGGTCTGGTATGTCGACGCGGGAATAACGGCCTCAGGAAGCGGTATGTTCTGGGACGAGGCGTTTCAGACGATTCAGGAGGCAATCACTGCCGCAGATCCCGGCCATGAGATCTGGGTAAAAGCGGGGACGTACGAAATTATTAGCACAATAACCGTGGGCAAGGCGGTCGACATCTACGGCGGGTTCGCAGGTACCGAACAGCAGCAGGACGAGCGCGACTGGCGTGCCAACGAAACCATCGTGCAGGGCATAAACCCTCTTGCTTCCCACTGTTTCCAGGTCGGCGCCGAAGCCACCATTGACGGCTTTGAGATCACCGGGGGAAATGCATCTGCTGTCAGTGGGGCGGACAGTAACGGCGGCGGCATCTCGATCTACGCTGGGGATCCCACCATCGCCAACTGTTACCTGCACCATAACAGCGCCGTAGGGTCAGGAGGAGGAATCTATAACGAGGGCTCAGGTATTATTCTGAACTGCAATTTCTTCGCAAACGCCGCGGCAGTGGGTGGCGGGCTCGTGAATGTGAACGGGACTCCCGACATCATCAACTGCCTGATTGTCGGAAATACCAGTGATCGGGGAGCGGGAATTTACAACAGCACCGCATCTCCCAGGATAATCAACTCTACCATTGCCGATAACGCGGCGAGTATTCAATGCGATGGAATTTACAATATAAACGGCTCGAATCCCATCGTTACCAACAGTATTCTATGGAATACGGCAACCGAAATATACAACGACGGGACTTCATCCACTACGGCAACCTACTCTGATATCAAGGGAAGTTATTCCGGTACGGGGAATATTGACCTTGATCCGAAGCTTTCATCCGGCGGTCTCTATAGGCTCGCCGGTGACTCCCCCTGTATCGACGCCGGTGATAATACGGCGGTACCTATCGTGATAACGACGGATTTTGAAGGCGATGAAAGGATCATCGACGGCGATGATGACGGCACTCCGACGGTGGACATGGGAATGGATGAATATCTCCACATTCCCGTCGTATGGTATGTGGATGGCTCCGTCACCGCCTCGGGCGACGGCACAAGCTGGGCCACGGCTTTCAAGACAATGGAGGAGGCCGTCGACAATCCGCTTCTCAGGAACTATGACGAGATATGGATTAAGGAAGGCACTTATACACCGCCAGTCCTGGGCGGCTGGTCTAATGGCGATGGGTTGACGATTGAGAAATATATCAAAGTTTATGGCGGCTTTCCCGCTATCCTTGACGAACCCATATGGTCGGACCGTAACTGGGCACTTTATGAAACCATCATCGATGCAGACGCCACAGCGCAAACAAATGGCCGTATGCGCTGCCTCAATATTGCCGGAACGTATAGCATCGAGAACAGGGGGTACCCCATTGTAGACGGGTTTACCCTTACCGGAGGCTATCAGTATTCCGGAGGCGGCATCTACATCAATAACCGGGCGCCGACCATTTCCAACTGCTTGATTGTCGGCAACACCGCTCCGGATTACGGGGGCGGCATCTGTGCGTTCAATTCTTTGTCGGACAATATGGTTGTAAATTGTCTTATTTCAGGCAACTCGGCGCCGATCGGCGGTGCCATTGCGGCATTTACCGATTATGCACCCAATCTTTTCAATTGCACGATCACCGGGAACACAACGACAGCTGATTCGGCAACGGGGACGATCCACATCAGTCCATCTAATTTAGATCGATTTGCCGTTGTGAACACCATTATCTGGGACAATACGGTCGATCCCGGTATCCCGACCATCTATTTCAATGACAGCAATGGTCCGGGAACCTTTCCCGACTGGCCTTACTGGGCCAATATCAGTTACAATGACATCGAGGGCGCCAGCGGTGAGTCATGGTTTAACAATGGGGCCTGGAATAACAGCCCCGGCATCAACGGGACCGGAAACGTTGACACGAACCCGATCTTTGTCAATCCAGGGGTTCTCGACTACCATCCCGGTTCGCTTCTCTGTATCAATGGCGGGAGCAACGCCTACGTTCCGGTCGACGTGAGCGATCTCGACGGTGACGGCGACTTTGAAGAAGCGATACCCTACGATCTTGTCCATGAGACACGCATCTCCGGCACCGTTGATATGGGAGCCTACGAGGTGGGCGACAGCGACGGCGACGGCTGGGCCGACGGCCTTGATAACTGTCCTTTCGTGTCAAATCCGGGACAGGAAGATGCCGACAGCGACGGGGTCGGTGACGTCTGTGACAACTGCGCAAGTATCGCAAATCCGGGTCAGGAAGATATCGACAGCGACGGGGTCGGTGATGTCTGTGATAACTGCCCCGACAGCGCAAATGCAGGGCAGGAGGACACTGATGGAGACCTCATAGGCGACGCTTGTGACAACTGCCCCGCTGATGCCAATGCATCGCAGACCGATACGGATTCCGACGGAACGGGCGATGTCTGCGATGACGATGACGACGATGACGGCATGCCTGATTCATGGGAAGGAGGTTACATCGGTCTCGATCCTCTCGTCGATGACGCAGATGGCGATCTGGACGGCGACGGTTTCACCAATTATGACGAGTATGCCTCCGGAACTGAGCCCGACGATGTCGATTCCGTGCCGATCGCAATCGTCGAGGTCATCCCCGACGAGAATGCGGGAATCGATCCCGACGATACACGGATACCGAATACCGCATCCTTTGCCGTCCGTATCAGTGCACTAAACGGCATCGACATAACTGATCCATCCAGTATCAGATTCACCATTGACGACGGCGCAAACATCCCATACGATCGGAATCTTTCCGATACTTCCACCGTGGCGGCGGTCAAACTCGATGACGGCGAGTCCGATACGGCGGTAACGAAACTCTGGGCCGTCTACCACAGGGCGGGTGACGACGACCTTACTTTCTACCCGTCAGAGTATCCCTTCGACGGTGAGATAACTGTCACGGTTGCCGTTGAAGACGGTCTGGAGGTAATGCAGATAGAGGCGCCAGATTACTCCTTCGGCATCGAAAGCGAGGCCGAACATAATGCCGCCGAGACCGCTGCACCAAGCACTGATCCCGTGGAGGGCACCGATCCCGACCTTGAAGATCCCGATTATGTTTATGATACGGGTATCGAGGTAACAAGCGGTGAGTTGGAAGGATGCAAGATCATCTATGACAGCGGTGAAGTGGTTGATCCGAAGCTGGGACCGATCGATGAACTGCCGCCCTTCGATGAACCCGGTGTCGACGCTGTCGGCGCTCCGCTCAACCTGCAGCCTCCAACGATATTCTCAACGCCGGTGAAAATCCTTATCCCCTGCCCTGGCGTGTCCGATGTCAGCAAACTGAGTGTCTATCTCTATAACGGCACTGAGTGGGTGCTGGCTTTAGACGCTGACGGTAACGTCCAGCCCGGCGGCGAAGGATGGGTCGTGCCGGGATCGCGAGTCGACCACAACGAAACGACTCCTCCGACCATAGAGATTAAGGTCTATCACTTCAGCGGCGTTCAGGCCGTCAAACAAACACCAGACAAGGACTCAGACGGCGGATGTTTCATCAATAGTGTCGATACAAACCTGAAAATCGGTGTAACCGCCTGCGTGATATTGTCATTCATCGGGGTGATACTCTTCGGCGTTAGACACAGGAAAAATCGATAACCGGGTCATAAAGCTCATCTGAAAAAGGGGAGGTTTTAACCTCCCCTTTTTCTTGTTTTTCCCTCGTCTGTCATAACCCGTCTTGCGATTGCAGTTTTAGACCAGAAACCGTGCATACTGTCTAATTAATACAGGAATGACAGAGGTCGTCGTGCCCTGTTTCAGGATAATTCTCTACGAAGCGGCTCTGATATCGAGAAGCAGTTCGATGCACTCTCGCTTGATCTCTCAATACTATTCCTGGCGCTGCATCTGCTGCCAATCTCCAGTCGGAAGCTCGGCTGCAGGATTGAAATTCGGATCTTCGCTCATATAGACGTCTCTGCCGTTTGTCCAGGCGCTATCGTACCCCGAAGGAAGCTCGACCTGAGAATTGTCAACGGGGTCACTGTAAGAGTCGACCCCACGCAAGGCCTGGCTGTAATTCTTCATGATCTCATCCTGCGCGGCCTGGCGCTTTTTGTAGGATTCGTAGATCATGTCGCCGGTTTCGCTCTGGGTTTGACCGATCTGTCGCATGCGTCTCGCGATATCGCGTTGAGCCATCTGAACACGTTCCCGGGTTAACGTGGCGATAAAGGTGACACACTTTGTCTGCCAGACAGGGTTGACTTTAAAGGATTTTGTTATGACGTTGTAGTAATTGATTTTCTTGTTCATATCATGAGCTGGAGCTCTGAAACAGGTTACCGCCGTCGGACCCCAGTTAATCGACTGAGTGTATCCGCCATACATGTTTGGCATGTAAGTGGTGGTGTAACTCAGAGATGCACTGATCTCCTCAATAAAGCGTTTACCACCATCCGTGTATTCAATCTTGATACGGGCGGCATCGGTACTCATCTCCGATTGGGATTGGGGTGGTGATATCTGATAGAAGAGATTAAGTTCGTTCTGGGCTGCTTCCCAGGCGTTCTTTGCTCGTTGCGGGAGATTTTGTGACTCGATAACCTTGATATTTGTCACCTGTGACCTGGCGCGGGCCAGAAAAACATGAGACAGATAATCAACCGCAGATATCGGCTGAAGAACGTCTTTCCCTGACTGCATGTATGAATACTGGAGGTTCTGGTCTTCTGAAAAAAAGAAAAGATGGGAAGGATGCTGTTCCAAAGTTACCTCTCCATCAGGACTGATAATCCTGAATGAAATCTGCGCAAAGGGCTGATATTGCGTGTTGTCCCACATGACGCCACCCGAGAAATTCCAGCCTTGCGGTACGAGCAGGCGAAAGGCTTCGATGCCAAAACCCTGCTGGTCAATCACCACATTTTTTCGAAAAGCCATCGCCTCATTACCGGCTGCATTTACATAGTCTGCAAGCAGGAATACATAAACAAGCACAACGATGATCAACGAAACTATCCTTTTCATGGCGTGTTCCCTCCTGACATAGGGGCTTATTTGAACTGAACAGCGAGCGAATAAAAAATGACCTTTTCCTTGACAGTCGGAGATTCCCCGCAACTTGGTGCGGGGAGCTTCAAATCTGTCTTCCATGATGCATGAAAGGTTTCAAAACTTTCCCGCCCATCGAACGGCAGATGCAACCACCTCACCATTCATGTCCTTTTTTTTCCAGCAGCATCTCCATAAAGGCATCAACTCTCGTCTCGAATTGGGCGACGGAGAAGTTCTGGTCATCCATATGATCGGCATCGATGATGACCGAGGGCACTCCCAGTTCTACCTCTAAAGCTTTTTTTATATCCATCTGCCCAAGCGTAATGGGAACGCACGACTTATTCCGGTGGAGAATTGCCCCGTCTATCGAATACTCCCTGCAGGCCTTGAGGACCATTTCTTTCCTTTTCTCAACCGAGACACAGGACACAAGGGGATAGGATATGAGGCTTTTCATGGCGAGGGCCTCGACCGGGTTTTGGGGATCGAGCCTGAGCGACCAGGCCGCCGAATAGGTTTCCGCCACAACCACACCCCCCATCTTTTCAAAGTAGTTAAAGAGTCCCATATTGTACCAGAGAGGGATATTGTCCCAGAAAAGCCTGATTTTCTCCTCTTCGATGACGCCCGTCCCCGATTCGGCCTTTTCTTGTACCTCGTCCCGAACGGCGGTGAGGAAGTCCACCGCTTCCTGTGTACCCTGTCGGGTTACCATGACAAACATGATGCCGATCTCTGCCGCCGAAAAAGGCGCGGGGACGAATCGCCGGTAGGACATGATCTCGTCCCAGAGGGCACATGCCTGATCGGAAAGTTTAACCACTTCCTTCAGTCTGTCGTAGTCCAGTTCCCGCCCGGTAACCTCGGTGAGAAACTCGATGAGACGATGCATCTCACTTACGGCATAGTCTATGTGATGCCGCTGGATCTTCTCCATGGCTACCTGGGGAAGATCAGCGTAGAATACCTTCGCCTCGGGAAAACGGCGTTCCAGTATGTGAAATATTTTCATGACCGGAATGCACCCTCCTCCCGGTGACAAGAGAATGTCGGGCTCGGGAAGACCGCCCAGGGGAATTCTTTCATCATTCATTTCACCATGGACATAGCCGGTGATGTTTCTGAGATAGCCGCACAAATCCCGCGAATACCCGAGTCCATCGGTGATCTCGAAATTTTGAGGGGTGAGTCCAAAGGCGGCACAGACGGGTGACCAGTTTTCGGGGAATACGGGCTGGAGATCCATGGCGTAGAATATCTCGATTGCTCCATTCATGGGCGGCATCCAGCCCACCGGCCTTCCGACTGCCTTCGCTTCGTTGCATTCAAGATAATAGTCGACGACGAGCCTGTTCAGTTCCTTTGCGGCCTTCAGTCTCTTTTTTGATTTTCTCGTCTTTTCCATCTCAGCTCTCCAGCATCTCGATAAATCCCTGCAGGCGGGTTCTCAGCTGACCTTCCATTATGCCCGTTTCTTCCGTCTCCACCACGATGCCCGGTATGTTTTCCTTTATCAGTTCTTGCCTTAGTATCGGATAGTCGGCAAGGTGCGGCGTGCAGAACTTTTCAAAGAGAAAAAGAACACCCTTCGCGCCGGAGTGTTTCACCAGTTCGATCAGCAAGGGGGCTCTTTCCTTTGCCCTGATCCTCGAAGGACAGGGGAAACGTTTCATGTACCGGTCGATAAGACGTCCGACGGCATCGTCCCCCTCGCCGTCGGGGGGATAGAAATTCCGAAAACCTGTGCAGAGGTCATCGGAGACCACCCTCCCCCCAACCTCCTCAAGAATTGTAAAGGCTCTCGGGTCCTCGACAAGGCTGCCCGATACCAGGACAGGAATGCCTCTTCTCCCTGGAATCTCGGCATTTTCTACCTCGTTCTGTAACAGCTTCAGCATGTCGAAATAAGCTTCCGGAGACATGACAAAGCCCGCACGAATCACATGGAAAAGATCCGCCGCAGAGAGTGGCAGAAGACCCGCCGAGAGCTTATCATAGAGCCCGAGGACGATCTTCCGTATCCCGGCATAGAGATCGAGCGATTCGGTGAGAGAGTCCTCTGTAATTGTTCCGCCGATACTCTCCATTTTGTGGCTGAGCTCTGAGATGCAGGAACGGAAAAACTCCCGGGATGCCGGGTTGTCGTTGTAGGGAAGGGGGATCGTGTGGTAGATCTCCCCCCCGATATTTTCCTCCCATATATTCACCATACCGCACACCACGTCACAGGTATACCCCTGAACGATTCCCGAGAGATACTCGTATTCACCCTTCAGTGCCTTCTCGAGCGAAAGGAGAAGCGGCGGACAGATAAAGTTCGGTGCGAGCGAATAGGCATCATTTACCTCTCCGACACCTCCCATCACCCTCACGGGGAGAAAACCTGCGGCATGGATAAGCTCGACCGGGGTATAGGTACAGAAATAACCAATAATTTTCTTCCCTTCTCGAGCCATCTCCCTGAGATGATATTCGCTTTCATTCAGTGCGCTGACAAAAGGTTCAACCGAAACTGACGACATAGACAAACGATCCCTTCTCTCTTTTTCGATGGGCCCGATGGCTTTGTAACATAATTGTAGCTGCCTGATTTATGAGCCCCGATATTATCGGGGCGGGCTACGCGACATCATTGTAGTTGCCTGATTTATCAGGCGGTGGTGATACCGATAAATCGTCAGGTTTCAAAGCAACCACACAAAATAATGGGGTGAGAAAAAATGCATCAAAGAGCACTGTATTTTCGCTCACCCCTTCTGCTGTTTCCTCTTCTCCGAGCGTGCAGACTACCCTAAGTTACCGTCGGCGTACATCTGCCTCAGTCCCTTTTTATCAAACTTCATGACGCTTGTCTTCGGCAGTGCATCCAGAAAGGCATACTGTTTCGGTATCCAGTATGATGCCTTCACCTTGTCTTTAAGAAATTCCTGGAGTTCTTCACCGGTCAGGGTTTCTCCCGGCTGAACCACGATACACCCGAAGGGCACTTCCTGCCATTTCGGATCGGGTACGCCGATAATGGCGGCTTCCATTACCTTGGGATGGCCCATAATGATATTTTCAAGATCAACCGATGAGATCCATTCACCGCCGCTCTTCACCAGGTCTTTTGTCCTGTCAACGAGCCTCACATATCCTTCCTCGTCCATGGTACCCACATCGCCGGTGTGGAACCATCCATCAACGAAGGACAGCTTTGAACGTTCCGGATCCTTGTAGTATTCATCGGCGATCCAGGGCCCTCTGAGCCAGATCTCACCCATTTCCTCGCCGTCCATTTTTACATCTTTACCGGTTTCGGCACTTACAATCCTCATGTCGAGACCGAGGGCGATGAGACCGGCACTGCTTCTGATACTGTAGAGTTCATCAGGGGTAATATCTGTCATGTAACTCTTTTCCAATGCGGCAGTGGCGAGCGGTGATGTCTCCGTCCCCCCATAGGCCTGTCGTATGGGGAAATTATACTTTTCATTCAATCCGCGCATCAAATAGAGAGGACAGGCCGATCCGCCGATTGCAATCAACCGCAGTGTCGAAAAGTCATATTTCCCTCCTCTTTCGAGGTAATCGTAGAGCATGAGCCAGATCGTGGGCACTCCGCAGGTAATGGTTACCTTTTCATCCTTGATGACCTGACAGATCTTCTCCATATTGAGCGTTTCCTTGCCGGGCAGTATCTGCTTGACACCACCACCGACACAGATGAAGGGCAGACCCCAGGCATTTGCATGAAACATGGGTACAATGTGGAGCCCACAATCGCTTTCCGAAGAGCCAAAGGTTACCCCTACCGCATAGCTGTGAAGTACGATACTTCGGTGGGTGTAAACAACACCCTTCGGATCGCCTGTCGTCGCTGAAGTATAACACATTAGTGCCGGAGACTTTTCATCGAGGTCTTCGGGAAAATCATATTCTTCAGGAAATTGCGAGATCCACTCATCATATGAATAAGCCGGTGAGAGCGTCGTCTCGGGGAGTTTTCCGCTCTGAGACAGGATGACAAAATGCTCGACCGTTTCCAGTTGATCTTTTATGGCCTCGACGATGAAGACAAGATCCTCTTCTATAAATAAGACCTTATCCTCGGCATGGTTGAGGATATATGTGAGATGGTGCAGGGGTAATCTGAAGTTTGCCGTATGCAGGACGGCCCCCATGCAGGGGACGCCAAAGTAGAGCTCAAGGTGCCGGTGATTGTTCAATGCGAGACTTGCAACTCTGTCCCCTCGTTTTATACCCAGAGATTCAAGTGCATTGGCCAGCTGGCAGGTTCGTTTGAAATAATCCCCGTAGGTGTAGCGGAAAATTTCATCAGGATAAATCGATAATATTTCCTTTTTCGGGAAATATTTCGCCGCTCTCAGGAGAAAACTCCTGAGCAACAAAGGATAATCCATCATAATGCGTTACCTCCTTTTTTTATCTTCACTATTTACTTTATTTTTCTATAACACCCCCCTCTTTACCTGCAAAAAACTGCTTTTAAAATTAACCCAAAACCCTTTACCAGTCAAAGAAAAACTCTTCAATCCGGTAAAATCCCCTCACATTATTCTTATTCTTTTATATTCCATCGAATCCCTGTCATAGAGGGCACATTCGCCGCCATAGACGGCACCGACAATCATGATGTACCGTTCGCCCTTTTCTATGGAAAGTGTGTGACCCGGCATAATGGTTTCTCTCGTTGCATGGCCTTCTTTCCATCTGAAAAAGACCGGTATATGTGAATGTCCTGCAAATACAATACGGTAGGAGGTGTTCTTGAAAATTCCCCGTGCCCGTTTCGCCGATCCGATGTCGATAGGTTCGTAAAAGGATCTGAGGGCGTCAAAGGGAAGCGAATGGGCAAAGCAGAGATCTTTCATAACCATGATCATTGGAAGGTCTTCTATAAAACTGAGCACCCCCTCCCTGCCCGCGCCCACTTCGTAGGAATTATCTTTCAGCAGCTTTTCAATCTGATGGTCGTTATTCCCCTTGACTGCGAACACTCCATTGTCCTTTAGGAGCGAAATCAGAGAGGAAAGAGGATCATTTTGAAGGGAATCAAAGAAATCTCCGAGATGAATCAGGCTCTCGGCTCCTTCTTTGCGGAGCACTTCAATCGCCTTTTTCGTGGCCTTAAGGTTACCGTGGCTGTCGGCCATAAGGCCTATTCGCCGGGACTTCACGTCGGAGAGCTTCAAACTTCCGGTCCTTTTCTACCTTATCAGACATATAATATCTCTGCTACAATACCCTTTCTGCGGCCGAAATGTCCACCTTCTCGCCGCGAAGGATAGCACACATTTTCCCAAAATACTTTGGAAATTCCGTGGCAAGCCAGAATTCCGACGCCATGACCTTGCCGTAATAAAAGGCGGCCTCCTTGTCTTTTTCAAGGATAGTGTTGAGCGCATCGCCCGTGGAATTGCCGACAAGACTCGAAAGCCTGGGCTTCGTTATGGTCAGGCTCCAGAGGTGCATCCATGCCAGGACAAGATCAAAAATCGCCTTGCGAAGCGGATCGACACTCAGAAGAAGGGTGAGAAAATTGCCGTTACCCATGGATTCCTTCATACGTTCAACCACTTCATCAAGTTTTGCAATGCCTTCTGAAACGGATTCGATGTAGACATCATCGACAATTCCCCCGGCATCACCGAGGGTATCGAGGATTTTTTTCTTCAAAATACCGTACTTGTATTGCCCGCGATTCATGAGGATTTTTCTCATCACCAGGTCGAGCGACTGGATCCCGTTCGTCCCCTCAACGATGGAAAGTGACTTGCAATCAACGGCAAACTGCTCCACCGGATATTCGGAACAGTACCCGTAGCCTCCGTGAACCTGGATCGCCTCCGCCGTAATCAGCCAGGCCATATCGGAATTCCCCGCCTTTGCTGTGGGAACAAGGATGTCCACGATGGCCCGGGCCTCTTTCGCGTCTTCACCGTCGAGCAGATGCTGAAGGGTTATCTGCTGTGATATGTAAAAGGAGAGCATCCTTTCCGCTTCCACATATGATTTCATCCAGAAGAGCATCCTCATGACATCAGGATGCTGGATGATGGGTACTTTGGGAGCTTCGGCATCAAACATTCTCGTTATATGAGCCCCCTGCAGTCTCGTTTTTGCATAATCGACGGACTGCATATAGGCGGCGCTGGAACCGCCGAGCGCCATGATGCCCACCTCAAGGCGGGTCTCGTTCAGCATCTGAAACATAATATTAATGCCTCTTCCCTGTTCCCCGAGGAGGTAGCCGACACATTTTTCGTCGTCTCCGAAAGACATCGAACAGGTCGCCGCACCATGGGCACCCATTTTTTCCTCTATACCGGCACAGAACACATCGTTTCGCTCACCGAGGGTCCCGTCGTCGTTTATGAGATATTTCGGAACGAGAAAGAGAGAAACTCCCTTCGTTCCGGGAGAGTCTCCCTCAACTCGGGCGAGGACGGGATAGATAATCTGTTTCGTGATATCCTGATCACCGTTTGTAATAAAGCACTTCTGGCCCGTGATGCGATAGGTCCCATCGGGCTGTCGTTGAGCCTTCGTTTTCAATGCCCCCACATCTGAACCCGCCTCCGGTTCCGTCAGGCACATGGTGCCGCCCCATTCGCCGGAGAGTATCCTGGGAACGTAGAGGTTTTTCTGCACCTCACTGCCGTAATGCTGAATCATAATTGCCGCACCGTGATTGAGCATGAAAAAGAGCATGAGGGCTCCACCGGCACCGCAGAATATTTCCCAGCAGGACGATTGAATTGCGAGAGGCATTCCCGCACCGCCTATTTCCGGATCATCGGAGATTGAGAGAAATCCTGCCTCCATTAAGGCCCGGGAGGCTTCCTTATATCCCGAAGGAAGTCTGACAGATTTTGTCTCCCTGTCATAGGAGCAGCCCTCCTTGTGCCCCGCCACATTTACGGGGAATATCTGTTCCACAGCCACCTTTGTGGCAAGCCCTATCGTATCTTCATAGATATCCCGGTCAAATCCTTCGTATTGAGGGTATCGGCCCAGTTTCTCAATATCCAGAAATTCAAAGAGATTAAACTCAATATCCCTCAGGTCGACTAAATACTTCTGTGCCATCTGATTATTCCTCCTTCATATCTTCTGCATTCGCGCAACAATAGAATTTCCCTTTCGAAAAGCCGATTTCATGGACTGTTTTCTGTGGAGGTACGTCGCCTCTCTCTACCGCTTCCGCCGAAAATGAGAGAGAGGCGGAATGAAGGTAAAAAAGATATCCGCGAGGGTGGTAATCCTTTTACCAGCAACAAACCGTTACCATTTGAAGCTCCCCGCAATCCCGTATAAGCGTGATCTCCGCTTTTGCTCCGGCAGTTGCGGGGAATCTCCGACTGTCAAGGAAAATGTTATTTATTATTCGCTCGCTGACCCCGCTGCAAGCAACGGGGAATGCGCTCGCTGTTCAGTTCAACCCTTAAAGAAAGATTGGATAAGCTTAAAAAACTCTCCTGAAAAAACCATTATCGCCTGATTGCGGTTTTCCAGATTCACCGCCGCCTCCAGTGACGGCGCGTCGATATTCTGATCGAGCACCCGTTTGGTCAGTTTGAGCGCTCCGAAACTTTTTTTCGTCATCATACGCGCGCGGGACAGGGCTTCATCCAGCAGCTGCTCCCTCGGCACCACTTTACTTACGAGACCAATCCTTTCCGCCTCGTCGGCAGCAACCTTCCTCCCCGTCAGGAGGATATCGGATGCATTCGAGAGACCGACAAGCCGGGGGAGATAATAGGAGCAGCCCAATTCACCGCCGGAAAGACCGATATTGATAAAGGAGGCAACGAAGTATGCCTCGGGCGAGGCAACACGTATGTCGCTCGCCAGGGTCATGGCAAAGCCTCCCCCTGCGGCCGCCCCGTTCACCGCCGATATTATCGGTTGGGGGATCTTCCTCATTCCGATAATCAGATTGGAATAAAGTTCCTGAACGATCTTGAGAAAGAGCTCCGGGTCGGCAAAGGCATCCGTGTCTTTATGGACTGTCGCTTCACTGAGATCGGCACCGGAGCAGTAGGCCTTGCCTGCTCCCGTTATTATGAGCACCTTGATCGTACACTCGTGATGAGAGAGAATATTAAACAGTTCCTCAAATTCGGAGATCATCTCCACATTTTGAGCATTCAGCTTATCAGGACGATTCAATGTCACAAGGCCGATCGACGGTTCCACTTCTTCAACGGTGAAGCTGTTAAATTTTTTCATATCCTTCATCATTTCTATTCTTCCCTCTTTTTTTTGTCTATTTCTCTCAGTTCCCTCCTCAGGATTTTGCCGATGGCGCTCTTGGGAAGCTCATCGATAAACTCGATGTCTTTGGGAACCTTGTAGGCGGTCAGCTTTTCCTTGCAATAGGAGATAACCTCCTCCTCGGTCAGGGTTTCTCCTGGCTGTACCACAATGTAGGCCTTGACGGTTTCTCCCCTGTATTCATCGGGAACACCGATGCAGCAGGCCTCGAGGATTTTGGGATGTGAGAAAAGGATATCGTCTATTTCATTCGGATAGATATTGAAACCGCTCGCCACAATCAAGTCTTTCTTTCTGTCTGAGATGGTCAGATAGCCATCCTCATCAAGATATCCGATATCACCGATGTAGAACCAGCCGTCCCGTATGGTGGCCGCGGTCTCTTCCGGCTTCTTGTAATATCCCTTCATAACCTGGGGGCCCTTGATGCAGATTTCACCTGCTTCTCCTAAGGGAAGTTCCTTTGTTCCCGTTTCCACATCAACGATCTTGAGATCCGTGTTCGGGAGCGGGACACCAACGGTACCCCTCTTAACCTTTCCACCCCAGGGTGTCGTCGTCGCAAAGGCGGTATTTTCAGTTGCCCCGAAGACGTCATAGATAATCGCGCCGTGGAGTTTCTGGAGCTGATTGAGCGTATCTTCGGGAAGCGGAGCGGCGCCGCCGAAATATCCCTTGACAAAGGAAAGATCCATTTCCCTGAATTTTTTGTTTCTCAGGAGTCCCGTATAAATCGTCGGTACGCCGGGAAGAAAAGTCGGCTTGAATTTCTTAAGCATGTCAACAATCGGGTCCGGCTCCGGTCTCGGTACAAGCACGCACGACCATCCGTTCATGATCGGCATGTTCTGACTGACCGAATATCCCGCCGAGTGAAATACCGGATAGATTCCCATCAGGCGCTGCTCCGTATCTTTCAGATCGGGGAACCATGCAACAAACTGCTGCAGTACGCCTGATATATTTGCATGGGTCAGCATGGCCCCCTTGCTGACGCCTGTCGTCCCCCCCGTATAAATCAGGGCTGCCACATCGTCCCACCTGGCCATGTTCTCCACGGGATCGTCGGAATACTTTTTGATCAGATCCATGAATTGATAAACACCTTCCTGCGGTTCCACCTTCCGGTACATTCCCTTCTTCACGAAGGGGAACAACTGCTTTATCGGAAAGGGAAGGTAATCATTGATGTGACAGGTAATAATCGTTTTAATCTTTGTTTTGTCTCTCAGTTTCAGTGCCCGCGGAAGCAGCAGGTCAAGTGTCACCAGGACGGTGGCATCGGAATCGTTCAGCTGATGTTCCAGTTCACTTTCCGTATAGAGGGGGTTGTTCATCGCTGTTACCGCGCCCACCCGGTAGGCGGCGTGATCGGCGATGATAATCTGCGGTATATTGGGAAGGAGCATTCCCACCTTGTCGCCCTGTCTCACCCCCAGATCGAGAAGTGCCCTGGTAAAACGGTTTACCAGTTTTTCCAGCTCCTGAAACGTAATCTTTGTTCCCATGTAGATAAAGGCGACACGGTCGGGGTACTTCTGAGCAGCTCTTGTCAGTGCCTCGGCAACGGTCACCTTTTCTATATCGACTTCGGCAGGTACCCCCGGTGCATACGATTTATGCCATATTCTCTCAAACGACATGATATTCCTCCTTTTTTCTCTACCCCCTTCTCTCAATCCCCTCCCAGTATTTGTCTTCCAGTTCTCTCTTGAATAACTTTCCGTCTATGTGTCGCGGCAACGCCTCCACAAACTCGACAATCCTGGGCACCTTCAGACCCTTAAGGCCACCGTTTTTACAGTATTCTATTATATCATCGGCATTCGCCTTCTCGCCATCTTTTAACTGAACGATTGCTGCCGGCACCTCTCCCATATCACTGTCCGGATACCTTATGACACCCGCATCGAAGACCTTCGGGTGCGTTTTTATGACGTTTTCAATCTCATTCGGGAATATATTTACCCCCCCGCTGATGATCATCTCTTTTTCCCGGCCCGTGAGATAGAGAAATCCATCTTCATCCATATACCCGCGAAGTCCATCGTCAAACCATCGGAGCCCATCGACCACCTCGTAGGCACTGTCAAGCTTTTCAGGTGTCCCCGCATACTTGAGGCCCACCGTCATGACGCTCCTCGTCATGACCTTTCCCTCCCTCCGGGGAGGACATTTTCTTCCCGTCTCACTGTCGATGATTATTGTTTCAGCGCACCGTATCTTTCCCACGCTTGCATATCGCTTCGGATCCTCTTCATAGTCTTCGGGTATCAATACCGACGTTACTGCCGTTTCCGAGGAGCCGTAATATTCCTTGAAGACATTCCCCGTACATCCCTGCTTTTTGAAGTATTCATTTGTCGCGACTTTAAGCTCCGGCGTAGCCGGCGCGGCGGCGCATATGATCGAGTACATGGAACTCAAATCATACTTTCGCTTTACCTCATCGGGAAGATTGAGAATCCTCTCCAGGATCGTGGGAACAACAAAGACCCAGTTCACCCTTTCTTTCTCGATAATTTCCAGGAATTCCTCGGGCTCAAAGTTTTTTAAAGGTATCGCCGTAGAACCGAGTATCAGAAAGGGTGCCCATCCCGCTATGACACCGGCATGGTAAAGAGGACCTGGAATGAGGCATCTCATATTATGGGTTATCGGATCGCTAATTACCGCACCGCCAAACCAGTAAATGAAACTGAATTCCATGAGAAGCAGCCTGAGGTATTCCCCGAAGGGGACCGAGGGGGCTTCGGATAAATCGCTGAAGGCATAGCCGAATGTATCGAAATAATTTACATTTTTAGGTGTGCCCGTGGTCCCCCCCGTATAGGGATTGAGGGCAATAATAAAATTAATCTCCGGTTCATGATCAGGCGATCGGGCAATCAGGTCTTCATAGAGAATCATCCC
>JAFGBH010000013.1 GCA_016933215.1 Deltaproteobacteria bacterium
TTCGAAGGTCTGCTGATTGACCGGATGGAAGGCAACGAAGAAATATTTGGGAAACTCATGAGCGACAAAGATTTTCGTGAGCTGGCCGTCGAGGACCTTCTTGGCAAGGTCTATAAAGAGCTGAAGTATGATCGTGCCGAAGGGACCGCATGAAGAAGTACCTATCGCTTTTGAATTCAAGAGATCACTGGCGGGTCTCAGGGACGTTAAACTTGATTGTTATCAAAGGAGAATAACATGACACTATCCACACTGAAAAAGGTCGAGCTTCGCGAGGAATGGAAGAACGAAGCTTCTGACTTCACAAGCTGGCTTGCACAAGATGAAAACCTCCATCTTCTCAGCGACGAGATCGGTATAGACATCTCCCTCATCCAAACAGAGGCAAGCGTAGGTAAATTCAGTGTGGATATCCTTGCAGAGGAGGAAAATACAGGACGTAAGATCGTTATTGAGAATCAGCTCGAGACGACGAACCACGACCATCTCGGTAAAATTATCACTTACGCATCCGGATTCGACGCGGAGATTGTTATATGGATTGTTAAAGATGTTCGTGACGAACATAAACAAGCCGTTGACTGGTTGAACGAGCATACAGATGATAAAATAAATATTTTTGCAATCCGTATGGAGCTATGGCAAATTGGAGATTCGCCATACGCGCCCAAATTCCAGATTATTTCCAAGCCAAATGACTGGGCAAAAGCCATAAAAAAATCAACAACCCGATCTGAACTTTCTGACCGTCGGCTAATGCAACTAGAATTCTGGAATCAGTTCAAGGAATTTGCAGTTTCGAAGAATTCATCGCTTCGCTTGAGAAAATCATACCCCCAACATTGGTACGATATCAGTATAGGCAATTCAAAATCACATCTCACTCTCATTGTCGATACCGATAATGAGCAAATTCGGTGTGAATTCTACATTCCGGACTCAAAACCCCTATTCCATGCGCTTCTGGAGAAAAAGGAAGCAATCGAAAGCAAACTTGCTCATGAACTTGAGTGGATGGAACTTGAAGGTAAAAAAGCTAGTCGAGTCAAGACTGTGCTGAACATTGATGTAAGCAATAGTGAGAATTGGGAAAAGTGTTTTCAGTGGCTCATGGAAACTGCCCAAGAGTTTCAAACTGTCTTTGCTAATCAAATGAAGAAGATGAAAATCTAACAAGGCATTGAAGGGGGTCAAAGCTTTATTTTTTAACATATTATAATCCTTAGTAGTGTTGGAGAGGTCCCGGATCAGGTCCTTGCTTTTTACTTTTCTGTGACAGATAAAAAGCTGACCCTTTCTCTTTTTTTCAATAAGCATTTTTATCCAGGTGATAATGTCAGCGTATTCAGATTATAGAAAAAGTATGGTCCAGCTGTTTTGTAAGTATCAGAATGGAAATTTCGCTGATTGTGAAGAATATTTTGAAAGACCTTTTAATTCTGATGGGCGGCCACCTGTTTTCCATAAGAAGTTTGCAGACAACAACGTGATATTTAACCCGGACAGCTCTCCTCAGGAACACGCTCTGCTGTTAAAGGAGATTCCCCCAAAAGAGCGGCACCGCTGGTTTCGGAGTATGAGCAGCTCTCAGGCGGTAGCGCAAAGTATTCTTGGTAATCTGAAAGTTCATGACCGATTACGTTATTTATATGAATTAACCGATGATACCGGCCTACCACTTTTGGGTGATGCGCGCCTCTATAAAGAAAATTTTCACATGGAGTATACTGTTGATTATCTGAATGAACCTCGACCGACAAGTTTGGATGGATTCATATCCGGAGATTATCGGGTGGCAATCGAGTGTAAACTTATGGAACCTGAGGTCGGCACATGTTCACGCCCGAGACTAAGAAAGATAGATAAGAACTATGAAAAAGATTACTGTAACGGAACCTACACATATCAGAAAGGCAGAAAAACACGGTGCTCTTTGACAGAAATTGGCATTTCGTATTGGAAATATATCCCCGATCTTTTCAAGTGGAATGGTGATGTCGATCAGGTTCCCTGCCCCCTTCGAAATAATTATCAATTGGTCAGGAACAGTCTGGCCGCCTGTGTAAGACCAGACGGCTCTGTATTGCCTGAAAAAGGGCACGTTGTTCTTATATATGACGAGCGCAATCCCGCATTCCAAAAAGGCGGAAAGGGATATACAGCTTTTGAAGATACTAAAGAAGCCCTCCATGAGCCTCAACTGCTCAGGAAATGCAGTTGGCAAAGCATTGTAAATCATCTTAGAAATAAAAATGAATTATCGTGGCTGGTAGATCAGTTGGAATTGAAATATGGATTGTAGGGATTATGAATATCTTGGAATCAGTGGCAAATTCACAGCATCACGTAGTAGCAAAATAGCTACTAAACGTATATCCCGTGTGCTTTTGTTCACATAATATGGTAATTGCAGCGCATGCAATGTACTCGGGGAAAGGACATATTAGGACTTGACACTTACGTAAGGATGTCTTATGTAAAGAGATATATTTTAAAACTATACATAAGATATGCTTATTAAGGAGGTCCTTATGAAACCCAAAAAGATGGCAGAGGCGTTGCACCAGCGTATTGCGAACGCGAGAGAATCTGCCGGCTTTACCATCACTGAAGCAGCACAACAATTGGGATTCAAAAATTATCAGACATTATCCTCGATAGAAAAAGGCCTGCGGAATATCAGCGCCAATGAGTTGATCGAAATGGCCCGGCTATACGGAAGAGGCCTGGAATACTTCTTCAATCCGGAAGTTTCGCCCGAACCGTTGCCCCTGTGGAGAAAGAAAGAAAAAAGTAATGTAACAAAGGAGCAGCGACAATTCCTTTCATTCCTTGAAAAATACAGCAATCTGGAAAACCTTCTCGATTTAAAGCGGCGATGGACTGAGATACGATCTTCATATGATCGTGACGATTTTAAAAATGACGGATTTGCGGTTGCCGACAAACTCGGCCAGGACATACATAAGAAACTCGATTTGGGATCGCGGCCTGCCTGTAATTTGCTCAATGTTCTCGAAAACAATCTCCGTTTCAAGATCATCCATTTACCGTTGCAGGAAGATGCCTCCGCAGCAAGCATTGTTGATGACAATTTAGGAGTAGGCATCGTTATAAACAGTAATGATGTACCCTGGAGACGCAATTACGATCTGGCCCACGAATTATTTCATATCGTGACATGGAATATTTTTTCACCAGGAGAAATTGGTGATGGTACAAAAAAAACGAAGCCTGAACAATATGCCGATATATTTGCGTCAAGCCTTCTCCTTCCCGAAAATCATCTCATAGACGCACTCAAAGAATTAGCAACCAATCACGAGACAAAGAAAGTGGATATCATTGAACTTGCCAAAGATTTCGGTGTATCCACGGAAGCGATTTTATGGCGGCTTGTGAATCTCAATAAGCTCAAGAAGTCGCTGGTCCTGAAAATTCTTGACGATTCCAGCTTCCGCGATCTGGACCGTACTTTGCGCAGAGAGCTTCATGAGGAATATAGACCATCGAGGCTTCCGGCTCGATTTATTTCTCTCGCCTGCAGATGTCTGGTCGCAGGGAAAATTTCGCGAGGCACGTTTGCCGAGTATCTTGAAATAAATAGGGCCGACGTGGACGACTATCTCGCCGAGATGGGTTTTGCGGAAGAAAATTATGAAAAAATTGCTGTTGCTTGATGCCGATGTGATTATTGATCTCCATACGCTCGGCCTGTTTGAAAAAATCACTAAGAACTACGAAATATGGGTAACCAGGACAGTTCTGGGCGAGGCACAGTATTTTAAAAATGAAGGAAGGCGGGAAGGAATAGATATCAGCAACAAAGTTACTGTCATTGACGATGTTGCACTCGACAGCCTGAAAGAAGTTCAACAAGAAGCGAAAGAAGCACGGCTTGGCATCGACCCCGGCGAATTGGAATCGATTGCCTATATGTGTGGTACAGAGGAAGAAATCACATTTTGCACCTGTGACAAAGCTGCAATTAAGCTCATTTCCTATATGAGGCTTGAATCAAAATCGATGAGCGTAGAAAAAGCCTTGAAAGGTGCCGGGCATCACAAGAAGAATTTATACCCGAGACATTTTGAAAAAATGTTTAAGGAATCTATCAAGGATGGCGAAACTCTAAGAATCCAATTCAAAAAGCTGATCTAAGGATTTTTCTTAGCTCTTTGATTCAATAGCTTTGTAAGTATTAGAGTTGAAGAATATCTTTATCCATTTCCTTTTCTGATATTTATTATTGACAAGTAGTTACAATCCCTACATAACATTCGGGCATGGGATAGGAACACATTTTACCTTGAGAGCGAAAGAACCATTGAAAAACTGTAGATGGAGAAAACGTAATGACAGAGAATGAGGCGGCAATTCATCAGCTTCGATTAATGATTCATCAAAGCAGCCGTGGGGTGGTCTTTACCGGTGCGGGTATCAGTACGGAATCCGGCATCCCCGACTTTCGCAGCCCCGGTGGCATCTGGACCAAGTATCAACCCATCGATTTCAGAGATTTCATGGCATCGGAAGAAATGCGCCGGGAGTCGTGGCGCAGGAAGATTGCAGCCGACGCGGTGATGAAAAAAGCCCGGCCCAATACGGGGCATCTGGCTATAGCTAAACTCGTACAAATTGGCAAAGTTTCCTCGGTCATTACCCAGAATATAGACGGCCTGCATCAACTCTCCGGTGTGCCGGATGAACAGGTGGTCGAACTGCACGGCAATGCCACCTATGCCGCCTGTCTTGAGTGCGGCAAACGCTATGAACTCGAAGCCATTTATAAAACATTTCAAGACAACGAAACGCTGCCCGAATGCGACGAGTGCGGCGGCATCATCAAAACGGCAACGATCTCCTTCGGCCAGGCCATGCCGATAGATGAAATGCAGGCCGCCGAAGAAGCGACGCTGGCCTGTGATCTTTTTATCGCTATCGGTTCATCACTGGTGGTCTATCCGGCGGCGGGCTTTCCCGATCTTGCCAAACGAAACGGCGCCCGGCTGGTCATCCTGAATCGCGATCCCACACCGCTCGATGGCATTGCCGATCTGGTGCTGAATTCGGAAATCGGGCCGACATTATCGGCGGCGGTCGGTCTCGACTGAACGTTGAGCCTGTTCGTAGAAAACACAAAAGATTTATTGATCAGCAGGCGCAGATGCAGGATTATTCTTATGCAGGACCATTTCAAGGGCCCTGATGAAGTCCTCCTCACGACCCCTGTCGATGGTTGACCCTGCTGCGAAACGGTGACAGCCGTCTGCGGTTCCTTCCACGAGAGCGGTTGCATCGGGGACAAGGGTCATGAAGTCGGGCCGTTTTCCCGCTTCGATCGCTCCTCTCAGCTCCGGGTGAAGCCGTGACGATATCTTTGTCAGCCCCGTTTCGAGGCGGCCGATACCAGGTATTTCGGCGGGGAGATATTGAAATCCGAAGAGATACTTATCCTTTTCGGTCAGTCCCTGGGCGATAAGAAGTTCCAGGAACAGCCCTATAGCCTTCACTCCCATGGGAGCGAAGCGGTCCTGCACATCGATCCATTGAAAGTGGTCCGATTGCGCGAGACCCTCACGCCTGATTCGTTCCACCTCTCTTTCAAAGGAGGCCGTCTTTATTTCCTCGAGTTCTTCCGCCCGCCGTACTGCTTCGTCCTGGTTTCCGCCCAGGAGCAGCACCCCTGCTGTTGAGGCGTCTCCGGAATAGAATCCCACGGAACCGAGGAGAGTCACGATCTCTACAATCTCTCTGACGGTTCTTTCCTGCAGGCGGGGAACGATCAAGTCGCTCCCGACCTTCTGAATGCTTCCCTCCTTCGTCGCCGCTGCAAAGAACATCTCATTCATGCCGGTGAAGGTACCGTTCCGTTCCTGCCCGTCACCAACGGCCCCGATAACGCTCAGCACCGCCAGCCATGCTTCATCATCCGCGGTATTGAGCCCGGCCTCTCTGAGAAGTTCCCGGGCAAACAGCGCGCAGACGGAGGCGCCGGACGCTTCGTCATCCCCGCTGATTTCGAAAAGTTCGGGGTTCAGATGAACCGTGTTGCCGGGAACGGGACCGCCAGGCAGATGATGGTCCAGGATGATAACCTGCCGATTCCCGGCGGCGTAACGGCCTATCAGCCCCGATGACTGCCCCCCGAGATCCGCATAGATAATAACATCATCGGTGCCGACATGGAGCTTTTCTACGAGCCGCTCATATATCTTTTCAATGGGGAACAGGCGGTATGTGTACCCCAGCTTTTCGAAGGCCAGTGCGAGGGCAGCCGCTGCAGCTATTCCGTCGGCGTCGTTGTGATGGACGATCCTGACCGATACCTGTTCTGCCCGCATCAGCTCAAGAAAGCGATTGCCTGTCTTTCGATTCTCTGAAATAAATTCGGAAATCATGGTTATATCTCTCACGTATCCAGGGACAGGAGATGCCCCGTTTTCTTGTCAAAAACCAGTATGCTTTCCGGGGGCAGATAGAGGTGCACCGCCTGGCCCGGGGAAAGGGTTACCTCCTGCATGACCAGGAGATTGAAAACATATGTTTCATAACGAACCCGTAGCACCGTTTCCGGTCCCGATGGAAGGATCGTCCGAACTTCCCCGGGGACGGTGTTGCTACCTTCCCGGGGGACGATCGAGATATTTTCGGGCCGAATGGCCGCCACGACGGGCAGCCCGGCGGGGATATTCCGGCAGGTTGTTGTCAGTGTAAAAAATTCGTTGATCACGAAAATCATTCCGTCACCGTCACCGACAGCGGTAGTTCCTTCTATCAGGTTGATTGATGGACTGCCTATGAAATCGGCCACAAAGAGGTTGGCCGGCCTGTTGTAGATGGTTTTGGGAGGCGCTATCTGCTCGATGACACCCTTGTTTATTACGGCTATATTACCAGCCATGGTCTGCGCCTCAACCTGGTCGTGCGTTACGTAAACCGTCGTCGCCTCTGTCTGGGCGTGGATGATTTTTATCTCAGCCCTCATATCGAGCCGGAGTTTCGCGTCCAGATTGGAAAGGGGCTCGTCCATGAGCAAAATATCGGGCCCGCTCACCAGCATCCGCGCCAGGGCGACTCGCTGCTGCTGACCGCCGCTCATTTCCTGGGGATACCGGTCTTTCAATCCGTCAAGCTGCATGTAAGAAATAATATTGCTGACCTTTTTTTCGATCACCGAAGCGGCCTCGCGTTTCACCTTCAGGCCGAAGGCGATGTTCTGACGAACCGTCATATGGGGCCACAGGGCATAGCTCTGAAACACGAGACCTACATCCCGCTCGCGGGCGGGAACAAAGATCCCTTTTTCGCTTGAAAAGATGACCCGGTCCTTCAGGATAATCTCACCTTCCGTGGGAATTTCCAGTCCCGCAATCATCCTCAGAATGGTGGTCTTGCCGCAGCCTGAGGGACCCAGAAGGATGAGAAAGTCCTTTTCTTCTATGGAAAAGGTTACATTGTCAACGGCCACAACGTTTCCGAAAACCTTTGACAGATTCTTGACCTCGATGATGGGACGTGCCATGTATGCCTACCGTTTCTTTTGTGTTGACAGCCGCTGCCGGTGACTGGTGTCTTTCTACCTGCCGACGATCATATGCCGTTTTTCTTGCCGAATCTCCGGGAGATCAACTCTCCGAATATGACGATTATTATTATCAATACGCTGATAGCGCTCGAAAACTGAGTATAGCCCTGCTCCTGATACCGAAAGGTCATGGTGGTCAAGGTCCTCGTTTCAGGTGTAACGAGGAGAATGATCAGGGATAGTTCTCGCATGACCGTGATGAATACGAGAATAAATCCCGAAATGGCACCCTGGATGGAGAGGGGGAGAATAATTTTTCTGAATCGCGTGATCCATCGTGCGCCGAGCGTTTCCGATGCCTCCTCCAGTTCACTTCCTATCTGCAGCATGGACGTAATGCCGGCTCTGCCGGTGAAGGGAAGGTTTTTAGCAACGCACACCAGTACCACAAGAGAGAATGTCCCGTACAGCGCCGGAAGCGGTCCGAACCGGTGCGAAAAAAGAGCGAGATAGAGGGCACCGAAGGCGATTCCGGGAACAAGATAAGGAAGGAATGACATCTGTTCCACGGCATAGGCCAGTTTCGTGTTCCGTCCCTTTACCACGGCGTAGCCGATGAAAATGCCGAGGAACCCGGCAAGGACCGACGATACCAGGGCCAGCTTGATGCTGTTCCAGGCGGCCCCGATTATTGCGGGATTTCGTAATAAGCCCGCCTCGCCTTCGGCAAAGGCCGTGTTCGCCTCTCCAATCCAGAAAAGCAGCGTCAGGTGTTTGATTGAATAGTCATTCGGATAGAGCGTGAGCGTCTGCCATACAAGCAGGACCAGGGGAAGAATGACGGAAGCGATAAAGAGCAGAATGATCAGGTACAGCAGAGGGGAGCGGAGTCTTCCCAGGGGCGTTTCCGTAACCCTGAACCCCTTACCCGCTATTGTCACGAAACTCTTGCTCTTTCCGATCATCCTCTGATTTATGAAAATGATGGCCGCTGAGATGATGATCAGTACAAAGGCCAGGATGTACCCCACCGAGGGAACGCGGTTGATGATGTTTGAATAGATCTGCGTGGAGAGCGTGTAGAATCGAACGGGGGTGCCCAGAAAATATGGTGTTCCGAAGGTCCCCAGGACCCGTGAAAAGGTCAGTATGAAGCTTGACAAAAGGGCCGGCAGAACCAGGGGAAAGGTGATTCGCCGCAGGATATGAAAGCGTGTCGCTCCCAGGATTTCACCCGATTCCTCAAGGCGGGAGTCGAGGCTCGTGAGGGCGGCCGAGACCAGGAGGAAGGTGAAGGGAAAATAATGGATCGAGAGTGTCGTGACGATGGGGAAGTAGCCATATGACAGCCAGTCCGGAGGAGCAATTCCCGTCAGATACTGAAAGACCCCTACGGCCCCGCCGATGCGGCTGTTTTTGAAGAGGTTCAGCCAGGCGAGGGCATGGATATAGGAAGGGATGACATAGGGCAGAACCGCCATGGTTGCGATTATTTTTTTAAATGGGAGGTCCGTTCTTGATACCAGCCAGGCCAGGAAGGTTCCGATTAACATGGCGAAAACGGAGACGCTGAGAGAGGTGGAAACCGAATTCATCAAAGGGCGAAAAAGGATGTTTTGCGTGAGTGCGCTGTCAAAGACACGCTTCCAGTGAAACAGTGTGAATCCTCCGGGCTCCGCGTCTCTCGACAGACGCAGGTCGGCGAACTGCCAGACAAAGGAATCCTCTACCATCTTGGCAAAGGGAAGAATGACAATGACGAGGAGGATAACCAGAAAAACAAGGGAAATGACGATATGGGGCTGTCGGACGTAGTTTTTAAGCCGAGATATTGTTTTTCCTTTTATTTTCATAGAAACAGTGTGTTTCGGCGGAACAACAGTGAGTAGTGAGCAAACCACTCTCGTGCCGTGGTTATCATCCGGCTATGGCTGTACCGTCGGTCCGTGAAATGCCGGGGAATGGGAGAACCCAATCCCCCGGCATGCGATGTCTCTATTTCAGGTGGGCCACCCAGAAATCCAGCACTTTCTGACCCTGATTCCAGACATAGACTGGGTCGGACTTCCAGAGCTTCAATTCCGACAGGCTCTTGGAACCCTTCGGTGGCGGTACATCCGTCCTTACGGAGAAATTGCCGAGGACGAAATAGGGTTCATAACCTTCCCCGCCCTTTGTGTCTCCCATCATCCAGTGAATCAGCAGCTTGGCCGCATTGGGGTGTGCTCCACCATTCACCATGGCCACGACCACTTCCGTTGTGACGCCCATGACCGGCTCTACTGCCGTGATAACATCGAATTTAAGATTCGGGTTCTTTTCCTTGTCCCTCAGCCGCGAGTAGGCCGTAAATCCCACGGGAGGATTCGCCTGGTCAGAGAGGCCAACCGCTTCTGATACGCTGTTCGTGGATCCGAGAATGATAACATCGTTGTTCAAAAGCCTGAGGATCCATTCGTAGCCGGCGTTCTCGACACCGGGGCTCAGTGTGATTTCCTTTCCGAAGACCCTCTCGTAATCGGCCGCCATTTCATCGGAATGCTGGACGATCGTCGCCAGGACCTCCACAAATTCAGACATTTTCTGGGGATCGGGGAAGATAACACGACCTCTCCAATCTTCCGTTGTCAGATCCCAGAGTGACTGTATCGGGAATGTGCTCATCTTTTCGTTGTTGTAGATCATTGCGTCAACGCTCGCGTGGTGGACTAGAAGGGGTTCCCGGTACATGGCGGGAATGAGTTTTTCGAGATCGGAGGGAACATAATTGTAGACCATTTTTTTCTGGTACAGTTCATTGACGACTGTTGAGGGGTCCTTCAGGAAGATGACATCGGCGACGTAGTTCTTTGCGGTCTGTTCGGCCAGCACCTTGGTCACGATCTCCGGTGAATCCATGTCGAAGCCGTTCACCTTGACGCCGGGATATTTCGCCTCGAAGGTCTTCCCGAATTTGAAGACTCGTGAAGAATAGGAATAGATATTGACCTCTCCCTCCTTCTTCGCGGCTTCATAGAGAGCATTTTCATTGAAGGTTTCGGCCGCGACTGTAACGGTAAGGCCGAATACCAGGGACAGGATACATAAAATCGATAATGCTTTTTTCATGGTTACCCTCCTTTTAACGAACAATATATATGCATGAATGTTTCACGGTCCGCCCCGTGGGCATTTTCCGGAAGATCATGCCGGGAAAGAAACTGTGTTTAAAAATTATATGAAATTCGAGCAGGTGTCAATCATTATGGTAAAGCGCTGGATTCCGATATTGGAAGAGTATGGTAATGAAAAAGATGAGATAAAAAAGCGACATACAAGAACCCTATGACTGTGCGAATTGGAAAGAATCTTGATACGCTTACAATCCCTGGTAGTCACCTTCATAAAGTCCCATTGATCAGCGGTTGAAAGGCACAATTGAAGTTCACCGCAATCCCGTATAAGCGGGATATCCACTTTTGCTCCAACAAGTTGCAGGGAGCTTCAATATTTCTGATAGATATTCGACATGAAACAGGCAGGGCCTAAAAAGCCCTGCCTGTTTCAACCCTTAACTTTTTCAATTGCCTTATTATTGACATGGCAAAGGAACTAAGCAATCCTCGCACTCCTGATTTTCCCATTTGTTGGGGGTTTTAATCATTGACTCGACCCATTCAACATACGACACGCCTCCGGATTCTTCCGTATAAAATTTGGAATACCCCATGATCGTATGATCGTCCCCTGCAGCAATGTAATATCTGTAGTTTGGAGCTGCTGCTGTACCATACGCCAAGTCAAGCATCTGGTCATGCCAATCACACCAGACTAATGGCCATAATCCCCAAACCCCAGGGTTGTCGATGTAAAGCATTACATTATAGAAGAAAGTTTGATTCCAGTCATATGCCGTTGTGTACTGAGCGAACCTGCTCCATGGATATTCGGCGGCAATAGCGGTGTATACATCTGCCATGGTCATGGTTGGATCGTAGCCCTCCGGGAAAATCCAGTCCGGCATCTGAACGTTCCAGTTATAGATGCCGTCAGTTTGGAAAGTTCCTCCCAGGATACCATTCCCTGCGTCACCCAGGAGATGGACATTGGACCATTTGAAAGACTCTTTGATATATGGAAAAGCCATGGTTGCCCCGTAACTTCCTGCACTGGAACCTGTAACGAAAATTTTACCCGGATAGTTCGTGTTCTCTTCCAAGTATGCTAATACTGATTGAAAATTGACAAAACCTCGATGCTGTATGGTTGCGTAAATGGGCTGACCGTTTTGAGGATTAATGCCTGCAAAATAGGGTTGATCATTTGCCCCCCAGAACAGGTCGCCGGTGCAGTAGGGAATATAAACGAACCCCCAGTCTTTAAATGGGTTTTCTTTCCTTGTCTGATCGAATATTCCATGACCCGCCATATCGTCGGAAAAATCCGATAGTTCTTCATTCTGATACTGAGTATAAGTGGGAGCGAAAATGCAGTTCATGGAATCCCAGCATGCCCCGCCGCCGTCAAAGAATATGACCAGGTTGTTTCTTTTGCCACCTTTTACAAAGAAAGTAAATTCACAATCGGGGGTGCCTGGAGCGTTTGAACATGCCGGTGCAAGACCGTTATATGTAAATCCGGAAGCTGCTGGGTTTATCTCCGTCCATTCATCGGGCAGACTGCCGGCAAGGGCGGTAGAGACTATGAACAACGAAGATAAAATAAAAATACCGATCTTTAAAAATTTAAAGTGTTTCATTTTTGTCCTCCTTTTTCTTATCTGCATTTAAATCTCTCGTTACGTTTACAGATATAAGGAACAGGAAAGTACAATGGATCTATAACTAAGGATATTTATGCAAGTGTGGGGATTTATGGTTCCGTAAAGAGAAAAATTACATGTGCGCGTGATAATGCTTGTGAGATTGCTTTGAAGCTCCCGACAGCGAAGTGACCGTCAGGAGCGAGATAGGGGTAATTTGAGATGCATTGTTGCCTCCCAAATAAACTATAATTAAACCGATTAGTTACCTGCAAAAATCGATAAATGTAGTGGTAGATTCTACGCCCTTGTGCTGTATTGTCAAGCATTATATTTGGTATGGAAATATGGTTGCCGGGCCTTGTTGTTTTTACCGATTGTCAACGAATAGTTGTATTGGCTATTGCGGCTTTTTGCATAGAATCGATTTGAAGCTCCCCGCAATCCCGTATAAGCGGGATATCCACTTTTGCTTCGACAGTTGCGGGGAATCTCCGACTGTCAAGGAAAATATTTATTTCTTATTCTCGCTTCCCCCTGTCGCAAGCAGCGGGGTATGCGCTCGCTGTTCAGTTCGATGATCCAGCATGGATTTGATTCTCCTAAAGCTGAACAGTCCTTCCGGAAATATTCCATGTCCTGCTTTGCTCATCTATGCAAGCTTTCAATCTGCAATCAATGAAAAAGGCAGAGCTAATTAGCCCTGCCTTCCTCTTCCCATGATAATAATCATGGTTCTATGTAAAGACCCCATAAACAGGGGTTATTGCTGAAGCCTTCTCCTTACTCCTGTTAATCCAACAAGGCCAAATACAAGGAGCACTATAGTCGTTGGCTCCGGCACTCCTATTGCTTCCATTGAATAATAAGCAAGATATGCATGTGCGTCAGTAGTCGGGTGGACTTCATCCCAAAACAGATAACCTTCAGGAGGATTCTCCCCCCCGCTTGTCGTAACATCTATAAATCCATAGCAATCAGGATTTGCTATCAACTGGCCCAGCAAAGTGAAGGTATCAAGGATATAGTAATCGATATCACCATACCCGGGCGTTGATGCCAAAGCCGCGAGATCAGCCGCGAGATACATATTAAACGCTTGGCTCCAGAGCGTTGCGGCTCCCTGAAGTGGCGTACCCAGAAATCCAGGGGAAAGACCGATATCGGGA
The DNA here is from genome assembly GCA_016933215.1 of Deltaproteobacteria bacterium. Lineage (GTDB taxonomy): Bacteria > Desulfobacterota > Syntrophia > Syntrophales > UBA2210 > JAFGBH01. Next base: position 13,439 of record JAFGBH010000013.1, read on the forward strand.
AGGAAGGGGACGAGGAAATGGTTACCGCCCACATCAGCGAGGTCCTGAACGGCTGACGTGACATTGGCAGCTGCTGTATCGTATTGCCTGCCCTGGAAAAAGTCATTGGCACCGGCCCAGACGGTTACCAGAGCATCGCCAGGCACGGAGAAATAGACTGACTTATACGTATCCACCTGCCATTGCAGACCCGTGTAGGACAATGATGCTGCCGGATTGTCATAATCAGTTGTAGCACCACCAAAAGCCATATCGAAAAGCGGTACATTCAGGTGGGATGGGTCGGCCAAGTACTCTACCCAGACCGGTCCATTTGTGAAATATTGGATACCAAAGGCGTCAAGAGTATTGGTATTGGTGGTTACCCCATTGGATGAACCGAAAACTCCATTGTCGGTCAAGCTGTCACCGAAACTCAGAATACTACTGTATGTGTCGGCTATGACCACCGATGGGATGATCAACAAAAAAGCTAAAAACACAGTCACGATGAAATGTTTTATCCGTTTATTGTTCATTATCACCGTCCCCCTTATTTTATATTATTCTTTTATAATTATTAAAATCCCCCATTAAGTCGTAAACGCAAGTAATATGCCAATTAGCCACGATACCGTTTCCTCTTGATCTAACTGTTTGATAATTTGTTAAATTTATTTTCAGGGGGTCTTGATTATCGTATCAATAGATACTGAGAATATCCCCCAAAAGTGTTAAGTTTTCTGACAGTTTTTCAGCTAATGCATGGCTGGAAAGGCGTAAATAACAATGATTGCATATAGTTAATATGCCATTTAGAAACTGTAAAGTATTCTGACAGTAGCGGTTATTTAGAAGGTTTGCAGGTGTTAAATTTAAATAATCCTTTATTCCTTTCTCAATTTTGTTATAGTCTGACGTACACAGGATCAGATATTTCAGCGCTTATTTGTTGGATTCAATACGGGAGGGTTAATGATGGACCTCAGTTACAATCCCTATGTAATCTTTGCATCCAGCACCACGCCCGCGGGGCTTTATGCCCGGCAGAAATGGCTGAACCAGGAGCTGACGCCTCAATGGAGGGCGGATCTTCAGCGGCGTGTCGAGGCCATTCTCTGCCATCAATCGCCTGACGGTTCCTGGGAGGGCTCCGCCGTCGAAACGATACGGCACCTCTTCGGACTCCATCTGACGATCAGGGAGACAAACCGAGAAATCGATACCGCCCTTGATTGGCTGACCGACTTGGCGATGGATGCGCTGAAAGGGCGATCCACACGAAATGAACCCTTGAGCAGTGAGAACCTTCGCGCCCTGCCCTTCACACCGGGGAGTTTCGACACTTTTCTGACAAGCGCCACCCTCTTTCTCTCGAGCATTTTCGGACGCGAGGAGGATGCCTATGTCCTCGCCATGTATGAATGGCACACCAACACGATTCTTACCGAAGATGCTCGGCTTCAGGGGTGGGACTCGATCAACAATATCATGCGGGCCTTTGTCGTGCATTCCATGTATTCGATGAACTCGGCCACGGAAACACTTGTTGCGAAGTTAGCCGGGGTTCAGGAGGAATCGGGGCAGTGGGGAAAAGATATCGATCTGTATCAGACGGTGAATGCCCTGGCACATCTGGACTTGGAAGAAGCGAAAAGTCAGGTGGAGAAAGCCTTTGGATATCTCGCCGAAACGCAGAATGATGACGGGACCTGGGGTGCGACAGACCGGGAGTGGAATACCTTTCTCGTTGTTCATGCGATGAGGAAGAAGGGGGAATTATAAAAACGGGATTAAGGAAAAAGGGGCAGAGGGACTGAAAAACAGAGGCACAAAGGGACAAAGGCACTGAGGCACAAAGTAGCAAAGGGACAGAGGAACTGATAAACAGAGGCACAGAGTAGCAAAGGGACAGAGTAAAGGGATTAAGGGATAAGTGCCAAATGTCAGGACATAGGTTACCCAAAAGTGTCACGACATCGGTTACCCTTAATGTCGATTTTGGTGTCACGACATAGGTTACCCAACGAGCTCTTTTTCATATATGATGATTTCCTGAAAAATGGACAAAGGAGATCACCAATGGAAGAAGAGCTCAGAAAAGAAGCGATACGTCGTCACATCATAGGAGGAGAAGAACCGAAAGCGATATATACAGAGATCAATCGTTCAAAGAAGTGGTTTTTCAAATGGTTGAAGCGATATCGCACTGGTAATACTGACTGGTACAAGGATATCTCCAGGGCACCTGTGATGAGACCACGGGGAACACCGCACGAAGAGCAGGAGCTCATTCTTTCTATCAGGAGGCGCCTGGAATCGGTGCGGCATGCACAAATCGGTGTCTCGGCCATCAAATGGGAGCTGCAGAAACTGGGGGTGCACTTTCCCTCTGATCGGACGATAACCCGTATCATCGCGCGCGAGGGGCTCGTTAAAAAAAACTTCGTACGTGCCCAAGGGTGTGGAGTATCCCTATTTTCGGGAGGCGCTGTGCTGCAATAATATACATCAGATGGACCTGGTCGGTCCCCGCTATATCAAGGGAGACGGCAAGTTTTACTCCCTGAATGTGATCGATCTTTACAGTCATAGGGTGTATGTAGGATCTCAAAGGACGAAACAGGACGACCAGGTGGCCGCCAGCTTGTTGCGATGCTGGAAGACCATGGGACTTCCAGATTTTCTGCAGTGTGACAACGAGCTCAGCTTCCGTGGCAGTAACCGGTATCCGCGGTCACCGGGCATCGTCGTGAGATTGTGTTTATATTATGGTATCCAGCCGGTATTTATTCCTGCTGGTGAACCATGGCGCAATGGGGTCATAGAGAGTTTTAACAACACCTACAACAAGAAGTTCTTTCGCAGACAGTGGTTTCCCCGTTATGGGGCGCTGAAGAGACAGAGCAAGCATTTTCAATGGTTCCATAACACCCATCACCGGTACAGTTGCCTGAACGGGAAGACTCAGACAGAGGTTATTGAACGGGAACGGTATACGCCGGTTACTTTGGGTTTGAATACCCGAATGCCAAAGATTAAGGATATCCCTGATGGAACGATTCATCTTATCAGGTTTATCCGCAGGAACCGGAAACTGGACATCTTCGGTGAAAAGTTTGAGGTGTCCAAAGAGCTTGTGTATTCCTATGTAAGAGCAGAGATCGTGACCGAGGCTCATCAGCTCTGTGTCTATCGGGGTGATGACTGCATGCATGTATTTGAGTATCAGATGCCCAAAAGTTAGGCACGGAAAATGGCTCAGGGTAACCGATGTCATGACACTTTTTAGGATTAAAAATGGGTAACCTATGTCGTGACACTTGTCAGATAAGGATTAGGGATTAGGCAAAAAGAGCCCAATGAATCGGGCAGCTACAATCAATGGAAAAGACTGGATTCCCGATCAGGTCGGGAATGACATGGTGTTGGTCCGGAATGACAAAGAAAAAAGAGATTGCCGCGCTGCGCTCGCAATGACGTGAAGAAAAAGCGCCCATAAATGGGCATGCTACAGATGACGGTGCAATAAAGTCAAAGATTGCCGAGTCCCGATTTCATCGGGACTCGCAATGACAGGAATGAATCGGGCGGCTACATCTCATTAAACCTTTTTTATCACGCTGTAGTAGAGTTCTGCGGCTTTGCAGATCTGGTCGAATTCGATGGATTCGTCGGCGGTGTGGGCCTGATCGAGACTGCCCGGCCCTAATATAATCGGTTTCATGCCGCTTTCCCACAAACTGTTAGCGTCGGAATGACTCCTGAAGGAACCGGGAGTCCAGGAAAGTTCCTCTTCCTTGTAGGCCTTCTTCAGCGACGTGACGAGGCTCCCCTTTTCGGGGATTTCATAGCCCGTCTGAATCGTATGAAACCGCATGGTAAGATCGAGATGGTTTTGCCCCTGCTGAAACTGGTCGATAAATTCTTCCAGATCCCAGGTGATTTCTCCCGTAGGCGCATCAGGGGGATGGTGAAGATCGACCCAGACATCACACCGCTCTGGTACGGCAAAACCGGCCCGGGAACTGAAAAGATCGCGAATATTGTAAATAAGCTCGGGATACCGCTCTTCAAAATAGGTGGAAAGCTCCAGCAGAAACCGGAGCAGTGCATCGACGGGATTGTTGTCCTTGTGCGCCAGCGAA
>JAFGBH010000081.1 GCA_016933215.1 Deltaproteobacteria bacterium
ACATTATAGTCCGCCATTTTCCGCCTCCTTGTGAAGCATAAACTCCTTCATGCGCAACGCATTAATCTTCGCCATTCCACCGTTGAGCTCTATGTAGTCGAAATTATCTGCACAGTCATAGATGTTACGCTTCAGAAAGGTTTCAAACTTTTCCGGATCCCTCTCCATTTTCAGCCATTCCTGAAGATGCTCCTCGTCCGAGAAATACTCATAGGGCATGGTTCCCGGATATGCTCCGAAAGGAACCTCACAGACTGCATCAACAAGATAATAGGGAATTACCGTGTCGGTGGGATTCTGGCGTATTTCCTCATTGGAAATCAACCGTTCCGCGGTGATGATTAATCGCTTGGATGCCCTGGCAAGATCATCGTCAGAGATCATGATTCCTTTGATTCGGCAATTACCGAAGACATCGGCCTCATGAACATGAATCACCGATATGTCGGGATAGAGTGCAGGCTGCAGCATCATCTTCTTTCCCGTGAAGGGACATTCAACCACCTTGCCGCCGCTGTACTTAAAGGTATCGGTCCCCAGCACATTGCGCGTGGGTACGAAAGGCACGCCCATGGCTGCCGCCTTGAGCCTCGCCGAAAGGCTGTAGTTGGTCCATTCGCAGAGTTCCACCTTTCCGCTCTCTATGTACTTTCTTGCACAGGAAGAAAGCCCTCGCGCCTCAAGGCCGATAATGTAGGCAATGTCCAGCCTGTCAAAAACCTCACCCGCCGAAAGAATCTGGAAATCATGGGTGGAGGTATGCCCGGCAAAGGCCATCTTCTTTTTTCCCTGACGGACGATCTCATGGCACGCGGCAACAGGGGTCCTGTTTGCCCCGAAACCGCCTATTGCAAGGTAATCTCCATCATGAACGAATTTTTCAACGGCCCTCTTGAGGCTCATCAGCTTGTTCTCCATCTTCCGCGATTTTGTGCGAAAGAATGCCCGTGCCTTGTCCGGATCAGGATCGGTAAAAAGACGTCCCTTCCCTTCTTCTATTACAACCACTGCCCTATTCCTCCTTCTTTCCCTCGTTCTCTTTTTATTCTGCCGGATACATACTCTCAACAATATCCTTGTGTTTCTCCATTACGACTTTCCGTTTTACCTTGAGTGACGGTGTCAGCTCTCCCGTTTCTTCCGAGAAAACATGCTTCGCAATATGGTAGTACTTGATGGTTTCGTACTGGGCGAGATGGCTGTTTCTCTCCTCTACAAATTTGTCCACGATGGCCTTGAAATCCTCCCTCTCGAGCAGCTCTTCAGGGGTTGCAAACGTAAGGTTTGCCTCCCTGGCAAGCCGGGCCGCCTCATCGAGATTAATATTGACGAGCGCCACAAGGTATTTTTTCGCATCGCCAATCACGACAAACTGTTCGAAGAGCGGATTCTGCTTGAAATGTCCCTCAATATTCTGAGGGGCAATATTCTTTCCGCCCGCCGTGATAATAAGGTCCTTTTTCCGGTCCGTTATTGTGAGGAAACCGTCTTGATCGATGGTACCGATATCACCCGACATGAGCCACCCGTCATCGGTAAAGGCATTCTTCGTCTCTTCGGGCATCTTCCAGTATCCTCTGATGATATTTCCCCCCTTGATGAGGACTTCACCGTCATCGGCAATCCTGACCTCATTGCAGGAAAGGGGCGTTCCCGCCGTTCCGAATTTGTAATTATCGAGTTTATTAAGCGTGGCCGGGGCACTGCACTCGGTCATGCCGTAACCCTCGATAAGGAAGATGCCGGCAGCATTAAAAAAGTCGGCAATATCCCGGGCCAGGGGCGCCCCCGAGGCAACCATCCATCTTGTCCGTCCGCCAAGGGCCTGTCGCAATTTTTCAAAAACCATCTTGTAAGCGACTTTGTATTTTAGGTTGAGGATCGTCGGAATCGGTTTTTTCCGCTCCATCAATTTACTGACCTCGGCCCCGACACCCACGGCCCAGTTGAAAACTGACTGTTTCCACTGCGGCTGCTCCTTCGCCTGACCGAGAATCTTTGCATAGACCTTCTCACATACCCTGGGTACGGCAAGCAATATGGTAGGTTTCTTTGACTGGATATCCTCGACAACCGTATCGAAGCTTTCCGTATAGTGTGAGTAAATACCGACGTACATTGCAAAGAAATGACCGGCAACCCTCTGAAATACGTGGCTGAGAGGCAAAAAAGCCACAAGGACATCCGTATCATCGGCCCATTTCATCTCATCAAGTGCGTCAATCACCGCAAGGACATTACTGTGAGATATCATTGCCCCCTTGGGGGGACCCGTTGTTCCTGAGGTGTATACGATTGTGGCCAGATCTTCCGGTTCTATCTCGTCGGTCAGCCGATCGAACAGTCCCGGTTCCCTCCTCAACAGATCACGACCCAGACCTTTCAGGTCTTCATAGCTCATGACAATGTCCGCCGACATATCGCATCCATCCGTATCGATGACGACGATCTTCTCAAGGGAAGGACATTCATCCCGGACATCGAGTGCCTTTTGAAGGGCAACCTTGTCTTCGGCAATATAGACCTTGGATTCCGAGTTGCTGATGATGTAGCCGACTTCATGCGCAGGAAGTGTTGTGTATATTGGGATCGTAACAGCACCGATTCCTATTATTCCCATGTCGGATTCGACCCATTCAAGCCTGTTCTGGGCAAGGAGAGAGACCCGATCACCTTTCCTTACCCCCAGGCCATAGAGACCGAGACCCACTGCACGGGCCGACTCGTAGTATTCCCTCCAGGAGATACCCTGCCATTCACCGCTCAGTCTTTTTTCAACGGCAAGCCGCTCCCCGTATTTCCGTGCTTGCCCACGGAGTATTGTGGACAGATTGGTTCCCATTTTTATTGTTCCCCCCTTTTTTTAACACCGGTGCCTCCTCACAAAGAGAAGGCGTACTCCCCCCCCCGTGGTTACTTCTGCTTTATACCCATGAGCTTCCGTGCTTCATCGGGTGTAGCGGGTTCCCTTCCAAAAGTGGAAGCTATCTTGACCGCCCATTCAACCTGCTCGTAGCTTCCCTTCGCCAACTCCCCGTTCGGTACACGGATATTGTCTTCGAGACCCACTCTCATATGTCCCCCCATCATGCACGACAGCGTGATTGCGGGAATCTGCTCGATACCCACACCGCAGGTGGTAAAATTGGCACCCTCGGGAAGAGCATTCATCATGGCGACAAAGGTCTCCGGCCTGAAGTGCTGCCCCCCGGCAACCCCCCAGACAAAATTGAAGTTCATCGGATCGGAGAACATCCCCTGCTTTCCGATGAGAACGGCGTTGTCGAGGCCGCCCATGTCGTAACATTCGATCTCGGGCTTCACGCCGTTCTCCTCCATGGCCTTCCCGAAGTCCTGAAGCATGGTGAAGGTGTTCTCGAAGACATAGTCAATCAAAATCTGTCCCGAGGCCCTGTCCACAATACCGAAATTCATGGTATTCGTGTTCAGCGACGCCATGGCCGGCTTGACCGCCACAATCTGTGCAATCCTCTGCTCCTTTGTAGCTCCCATTCCGACGGCAGAACTGAGATTCACAATCAGCTCGGGTGTCTTTTCCTTGATGGCGTCATGTGTTGCCTGAATCCTGTCGATATCATGAGTCGGCATGCCGTTATCGTCCCTGGCATGCACGTGGACCATGGCGGCGCCCGCCTTATAGCATCGTGCCGATTCCTCGGCGAATTCCTCCGGCGTATGGGGCACGGCAGGATTCTGGTTCCTGAACGTCCCGGCACCCGCCAATGCGGCGCAAATGATAACCTTCTTTTCCGACATAATTATCCCTCCTCTTCCTTGAATTCTCCTTGCTCGTGAGCCTACAACGGCTCAAAATGATCGAGATCACGTATGGTGTTCGTCGTCTCCTCGGCAAAGACCGCCTTCACCTTCATTCCCACCTTTACGTCTTCAACATCGATACCCTCCACGATATGGGGAAAAGGGGTATCGGCACCATCAACCTTTACGAGGGCGAGTATGTAGGGCGCCCTCCGTGGCAGATGTTTGTCGTTATAGTTGACCACTGTATAGTTCGTAATGACCCCTTCATTTGAAAGCTCAACCCAGCTCTCATCCAGTTTTGAGAGACACTTCTCGCAGTACTCCCTGGGAGGTACGAACACCTTGTTACACTTCTCGCACCTGACGCCGAGAATCTTATGCTCATCTCTCAGTGCGATGATGAACTTTGATCCTACCCTCCCGGCAAAATACTGGTTGGGAAGGGCCATCTTGCCTGTCATGACCTTACAATCTTTTGTATTTTCATAGGATATTTCCATTGATACCTTTCCTCCTTCAGTCGGCGATCTCGAAATAGAGGAGATCCTTGTAACTCCCCGTCCGCTTCTCAGCCCATACAGGTCGTACCTTCATGCCCGGTTTTATACGGTCGATGTCCTTCGGATTGAGATCGTGGGCAAAGCTCTCATCCCGAGAGGCACCGTCTAAAACCATAAAAAGTGCCGTATAGGGCGTCTCGCGTATCTTTCCCGTCAGCGGGTCCGGACTTGCATAATAGACGACATCGATCAGTGTGACTGTTCCCTCGGGACCTACCTCAACAAATTCATTGCAGCGAACCCTGCACTCGGCACAGATTTCCCGGGGCGGTACCAGGGTCCTTTCACAGTTGGGACACTTTGACGCATAGAACTTCTTTTCCTTCAAACCGTCAAACCATCTTCCCACCGCAGGGCCTGTGGCATACCGCTGATTGATAGAGGGCACACACTTGAGCGATATCAGTTCCTCGCCCTTCTCTTCGGCGGCGCCTTCGGCCACATATTTTTCGAAGAGCGATGCCGTCTGACCGGCCGCGCCGATATCTCCGTCGATCTTGACCTTTCCGGAGGTAAATGCCGTTGCCCCGTCCAGCTTGCCCTGGTTAAGGTCAACAAAAACCGGTGCCTCCATCCGCATCACGACGGTACAATCGTCATCGAGAACCTCCTTCAGATCACAGGTCTGGTCCTTGACGACCACCGTCCACTGGCCGCCTCCTTCACCGGAAAGGTCATATCCTATTTTCATGTTAACGCCCTCGGCCTTTTCGGGCCGGAAACGTTCACGGACGGTCGCCAGAATATCCCTCGCCCATATCACAGGGGTGAACTGGCGGAATGCCTTCGGAAGCACATTGACAAGGATTGTGATGTCGCCATCGACCCTTATTTTCCCGCCCGAAAAGGCCTCACCCGCATCGATTTTGCCAAGCGTCACCCCCACAAAGGTTTCGGCTTCTGCGTTGAGGGTCACGGCACAGCCCGTTACCTCGGCATCCAGCCTCTCAACCTTCAGGGTTCCCTCTTTGAGCGTGACCTTCCAGTTGCCGCCACCCTCTCCGGAGATGTTGTAGCCTATGGTTGCATCCACGCCATGGGTACCCTCGGGAATGAAACGCTCCTCCATAGTATTGAATATATCTTCAACTGCCGTTCCAAAATATTCAGCCATTTCATACCTCCTGCCAGTCTAAGTCTTTTTCAAGCATGATCAGGACAGACCACAAGGTGCCGCCGAATCCCGAGGCAAGCGCATGTTTTACTTCCTTCTTGATCTGCTGCGGCCCCGCATCTCCGCGTATCTGCATGGCGGCCTCCGCCGGTCTCAGCATGGCCGTTGCACCGATGGGATTGCTCGCCGTTACACCACCCGACGGATTGACCGGAAGTTTTCCATCAAGATCGAACTCGCCGTCCTCGAGCAATTTAAGATGCTCGTCATCTTTAAGCTGAAGAAATTCCCGTAACCAGTCGAGGCCCCACCATGCGGAGGGATCATACATCTCGAAGACATCGAAATATTCCACAGGGTCGGTGATACCGTTTCTCTCAAAGAGCTTTCGCCCCGCATAATGATGCGTCATCTCAGGCATTTCTAATCCGAAATTGTTAAAGGTCTCTTCACGGTGAACGGTGATATGATCGCGTATCCATACAGGGTTCTTGCACATCGCCTTTGCCTTTTCTTCCGAAGCAAAGATCATGACGCATGCCCCGTCGCTCTGGGAACACATATGGATAAGCCTCAGCTCACCAACGAGCTTTGGCGATGTATTCATGAGGTCTTCCAGCTGGTCGTATTCCAGACCGAACCGTCTGTGGGCACGGGGATTCAGACAGGCATGTTTGTCCATCAGTATCCTGTATTTCATGGCGGCCCGCTTTGCCCGGTCCTCTCCGAATTCCTCCATCATCATCGTGGCCGTCGTTGCAGTGAGTGCTCCCGTCTGCAGGTGTCGAAACCAGAGCGGATCGGCCATATTGGTAATGCCACCGGTGGTATGTCCCTCCTGAAGTTTTTCAAGACCGATCGCCATGACCACGTCATACATACCCGATGCGACCAGATTATCGGCAGCACAGACAAGGCTTGCACCCGTTGTCCCACCGGTAGTGATTCTCAGCTGATCCTTCCCGTAGGCCCCCGAGCCGAGAGCGTGCCACATGTCGGGCTGGTGTACCATTTCGAAGAGCTCCATATTCCCATGGACGACGCAGTCGATATCATCAAGAGTGATATTGGCATCCTCAAGGGCATACCGTACCGCCTCGTTGACCATTTCAGCCTGGTTCTGGTGTTCCTTGTGGCTGGAATACTCGGTCTGCCCTATGCCGATTACTCCCACATTTCTGTTTTTCTTCGCCATAACATCTCCTCCTTATTTCTCCAACACGAGAACCGTGTGAAATTGGCCGGCTCCGCCCGTTGTGCTCTGGGCAACGGCACAGTTCACATCGGCAGCCTGATGGTCACCGGCCTTTCCCATAAGCTGAAGTACCGCCTCGGCCGCCCTGTAGAGGCCACCTGTCATAACCGGATTGCCAGCCAGCATTCCCCCCGAGAGGTTCACGTTGTATTTCGCGGGACCCTCGTCATCGATAAATTGCCCTCCCTCACCGTCGCCGCAGAAACCGAGACCCTCGAGCCACATCGGCTGCTGATAGGCAAAACAGTCCATCACTTCGACCAGATTGACTGACTTCCTGACATCGGTAATACCCGCCATTTTGTAGGCACGCGCTGCAGCACGCTTCAGGGCGAAATTACTCGCCAGATCCCTGTCACCCAGGAAGTAGCTGTCCATACAGCACCCGAAACCGGTCAGCCATACGGGGTTGTCGGTAAATTCATGGGCCTTCTCTTCAGAGGCAAGAAGAAACCCGACGGCACCATCCGATACCGGATAAGCGTGCATGGTCCTGATCGGATCACAGAGCATGGGAGAATACATCACCTCCCCCAGTTCAACCTGTTTGGTGGCATTTGCATAGGGGTTCTTTGCGGCCCACTCACGCGCCCTCACGACGACCTTGGCCAACTGTTCTTCCGTAAGACCGGACTTTTCCATGTAGGCCCGTGCCTGGAGAGCTGCGACATTGGTGTAATCGAGCCCCATTGCCCTGCCGTAAAAGGGATCGTAAGAGAGGTTCGTGCACATATTACGGCTTTCTCCCTGAGATTCCTTGCAGTGCCCGGCAACGTATACCGCATCTTCATGGCCTGAGAGTATTACTGACATTGCATATCCAAGTCCATTCAACCCCTCCTGGGCCATTTTTTCTTCTTCGCGGTAATGAGCACCAAGGACATCTGTCATACCGTTGTCGGATATTGTTCTGGCATCAAAGACATCGTCCGATGCTGAGACGATACTTTTCACACCCCCCTCTTCGGAAAAGTTCATACCCGTCTGTTCCTTAATATCTTCAAGCACATCCAGGAGCATGCCCTGAAATCGCTTCTGCCAGATATTAGAATCACACTTGTGCTGCGCGACAGCACAGACAGCAACTCTCTTCATCTCAATACCTATCCTCCTTTTTTCTTTTTTATTCAGATATTAAGCCAGAACCATTGCCGCTGCCCGTGAATGGCCCCTGGCATAACCGTTCATAAAATCACCTGATTTAACCGCCCTCAGGATGGAGTCCTTGTCCCGTGCCGAGTTCAACTCTATCCACGCCCGTCCGCAACCCAGCCGTGTATGGGAATCGTCAGAAGCCACCTTGGGATAGGCTATCTCTTCAATATCGTAATCTGGTGTGTAGAATCCGTGGTGTGTTACCTCAACGGCATCAATATGAATCTGCTCGGCAATATCATTGATGCAGCTAATGGTCTGCTTGAGTGTAAAACCATAGTCACCGGGGTGATTGAAGGTATGGAGGATTTCACTTTGCCCTTCTATCCTGCTTACGTGCACGTATCCAAGTTTTGTACCCACCGTAAGCTCGATCCCGAAAAAGACAATAAGATCGGTCTTGATTTCTTCAATGGCTCTTCGGTAACTCGGCTTTAACAGATGATCATGATCGGTAATAGCAATAAAATCAAAGCCCTGCCTCTTATAGAGGTCAGCCGCCTGCTGAGGTGTCAGTCTTCCATCGGAGTATGTTGTATGAATATGGAGCTGACCCTTTAAATACATTTATTACCACCCGAGGGATGTGTCCGCGGTTCCCCCTTTTCTATGGAAATTCCCACTGGAGGTACCCGCATATATTTCGATTGACGCATCAATCTTTCTATCTCAAAAAACCGTCGTACTACTATTTCACAGCGCGGGAAGGGGATTACTCTCCACCTTCGCACCGCAGAGAAAAACCTGTATGACCCCGTTTATGGTCCTTTCCTTTCGTTCCCTGTTGACCGCCTCTTTCCCGAGAACCATGACGGAGATAAAGGCCTCAATTGCTCCAAGAAATATATAGGTGAGATAGTGCGGGCCGATGTCACGTCGCAGAAAACCGACCTTCTGACCTTCTGCCATTACATCTTCCGTAAGGCTGAAGAAGGTCCGGAATTTGGCGAGACCTCTCGCCGTGTGGTAGACAGAGCTTCTCGAAACCTCGGTGATAAAAATTGAAAGGAGATTGGGTTTTTCCGCATACATATCGAGAAAAAACTTGATGATATTTTCAAGCTTCTTCTGAAACGCACTATCGGACTGCCTTTCATCTTTCAGCATCTGGTAGAGCCTGTCCCACCAACCCTCGACGATGACATCGAAAAGCACTTCTTTGCTCTCAAAATAATGATAGACAAGGCCGTAGGATACCCCTGCCCTTCGTGCGATATCAGCCATGCGCGTATTTGCGTACCCCTTGTCCCGAAAAACCTCGAGGGCCGCATCGACGATTATTTCCTGCTTATTGTTTTTTACCATGGCAAATCCCTAACCCAGACTGATTGATATGTCAATCTATTTTTTAATAATTTTTTACAATTCTTATTATTGCAGTAATTACAATGAGTTGATTGATGGTATGTGGAGTTCTTCCAAGAAAAAAGCAATCACGCCGGCGCGAAGTTGCAGCTCCCTGCAATCCCGTATAAGCGGGATTAAGGAAAATGTTTATTTTTTATTCGCTCGCTTACCCCGCTGAAAGCAACGGGAAATACACTCGCTGTTCAGTTCATTCCGCTCAGGTAGATGACCAGAACAGAGGAAATCAGCCAGAGTATACCCGTAATCCAGATCACCCTGTCCTTCAGCAGTATCGCTATCGTATCCTCGGAGGCGGATGTCAGAGAGAGGCAGTAGTAGCGGAATATGCCGTAGACAACGAAGGGGATCGTCCACACCATATGGATGGAGCCGATTCGCTCCTGCGTTTGAAGTGATACGCAGTAGAGGCTGTAGCTCATTATCGCGAGACTCGCCGTGACAGCCAGAATATGTTCAAGTCGCTCGGGCGTATAGAAGGCATTTGCATTTCTCACCTTCCTGGCGACATTGGATGAATATGCCCTGACTTCACTCCGCCGCTTCGTCGTGCCGATAAAAAGGGACAGCATGAAGGTACATATCACCAGCCAGGGGCTGATCGGGACCTGAATCGCAAGGGCGCCGGCGACAACACGGATAACAAAACCTGCTGATATGAAAATGATATCGAGGATGGCGATCTCTTTTATCCCAAAGGTATAGAGAATATTCAGCACCACATAAAGAACCGCGCAAAAGGTGATCACCGGAAAGCGGAGCACAAGCTCTGTATCAACATAACAGGCTGCTGCGATCGAAAGCGCGAAAAGAATAATCGACCCGGCAATTGCGGATGCAGTACTAAGGCGTCCCGAGGCGACAGCCCGTTTTTTCTTCTCGGGATGAAGCCTGTCCGCATCACGGTCCCGCACGTCGTTTATCAGATAGACGGCACTTGCCAGACCGCAGAATATGAAAAATACCCCCCCGCACATGAGCCAGGCGTCTTTGAAAAACAGTTTTTCTCCGAAGGGCATGGCCGCAAAAACAAAGATATTCTTTATCCAGTGAGCGGGTCTCATGCCATTAATCATCGCCCTCAAGACAGAACCATTATTCATATGCCGAAGCTCCCTTCGAATTGTGGTAACTTCTCCCCGAATATTTCGGAGAGGACCAGAGATCAATACGTCAGATACATACAATACCACCTTCCATCCCGCAACAGATAAAATCGTGAAGCTCTCCACCCACAGGGCGGGGCGTGTGGCACGCTCCCGGTCAAGTACTCAAAAAGAAAGTTCCTTCTCTCCCCCTCCGATAAAAGAAGGAGGGGGTGCCGAGACGATTGCACCCACACCGTTGTGATGATATGCTACTCATCCACGCCATGGGAGGAAAGAGGACATGAAAAAAACCGCTGCTGTTATGCTTGTACTTCTTATCGTTCTTTCGGCTCATTCGGTTTTCGCAGGACACATACGCCTCGATACCGGGGTAACCTGTGGTGTCGAAAATGAGAAGCTGAAGGTATCGATCACCCTGACAAACCGGGGAAACGAACCGGCATATAACCTCCAGGGTGAGATAGAAAGGGGAGATAAAGGCACGCCTATCGCGGGAAAAGAGGAACTCGCCGTCGACGAATCGTACCGTGTCGAGTCGCTCATCGATCTGGATCTGAAAAAACTGGGAACCTACCCCCTTACCGTCACAATTTACTACACCGACCGTAACCGACATCCCTTTTCTTCAGTAACCTGCACAACCTTCGTTTACGAGAAAGAACCCCTCCCCCGAATCTTCGGGCAGATAAAACCGGCAACGTTTTCAAGAAAGGCGATACTCACACTGACACTGACAAATCTGGACGAGAATGAACTGAGAACATCGACGCGGCTTGTCGTGCCGCGCGAAGTGACAGTGGAAGACGGGGCAAAGGAATGCGTCGTACCACCAAGGTCAGATACGTCATTACGCTTTCATGTTAAGAATTTCAGCGCCCTCCCCGGAAGCACCTACCCCGTCTTTTGCATAACGGAATTCGAGAGGGGAGAGAATCATCATACAGCGATTTCACAGGGCTCAGTCTCAATCATCAAACGGAATTTCATCAAAGAATACCGGGACTATCTCGTTGCCCTCATCGTAATTCTCTTGATTTTCTTCATCGCACTTCAGTTTGTGACGAGGGCGTCAAAAACCTAACTGCTCGATGGCGGAGATTACCTCACGGGAGGTGATCTTCTCCATACAATCGATGTTCCTGCAGGCCTTGAACTTTCCGAGCACCTGACAGGGCGAGCAGGGCAGTGTTCCCCTCACGATTATATGATTCTCCCCGGCAACCCCCCACTTCTTTTCATCGGCGGAACCGAACAAGGTTACACTGGGCACACCGAGGAGAACCGCCAGAATAGCCGCCCCGGAATCGCATCCGAAGAAGAGATTCGACATTTTGAGAGTTGCGCAGAGTTCCAGAAAGGAGGTCTTCTCCACAAGCGAGAGTATCTGCCCCCTTGAGTCGGGAAACTGGTACAGTATCCTCTCTACAATAGCTGACTCCGTTTTGCCCCCCACAATGACAACGGCCATGTCCGGTTTTCGTGTCAGATACCGGATCACCTCTCCGTACTTTCCCGGAGACCAGCGGCGATATTTTGCCCTTCCCCGGGGAGCGACGACGGTCACCGTTTCATACTTCTCCCTCAGGGCGTGAACGTCATCCCTCAGGGGAGTTTCTTCAATGGCAGCGGTCGAGACGATGTCGGGAAAGGAAATGTTCCTTTCGCTGATACCGAGGGGCTCCAAAAGCCTCATAAATTCCCCTGCCTCCTGTCCATCGAAGGAGTAATTGACGAGATGGGTGTAACAATGATTCCGCGAGGGGTTGGATTTGAAGCCTATCCGGATCTTCGCCCTCGTGATATAGCCAAAGAAAGCGGAGAGGTTGTGGTACTGCTCGGAGTCGATAACGATATCGTACCCCCCCCTTAAAAGTGTCAGGAGCGTTCGGAGCGTATCGTCATCGTAACAGAATATGTCATCCACAAGATCGGAGAGGTAGGCAGCCTGCCCATTCCTCTTTTCGCACATGACGTGAAGGGCCGCATCGGGGAAGCGTCTCTTCACCATGGCAATTGCCGGCAGAAGATAGAGAAAATCTCCCATACCTCCGGGGCGAATAAAAAGGATCTTCTCCGGCGCGCAGGGTATCCCTGTCTCCTTCGATGTCCACTCAAAAAGAGCGTCTAAAAGGCCCACGAGAAGGCAGAGCGTCTTCCCCACCGTTTGATCAATGAGCTTGAGTACCCTTATCCTCATTTTTTGCTTTCCCTTTCGTGATATGCATAATCAGTATTCCCAGGAAAATGATAATCCCAAGGCAGGTGAGCAGTCTTCCAACAGTATCGGACATAAGGCTGCCGTAGTACAGTGTCACCTCTTCGCGCTCCGGATAGACGAGCATGAAGTTGGGCGTCACATGATAGATTGTTTCCGCGCCCTCGACCTTCCAGTTCGGAAAGTATGAACATTTTATGAGGTGAGGACGGTGAAGTGCCCCGGTTGTAAATCGTATCGTTCGATCGGTACATTCCTCTTCCTGAAGGGCCCGGGTAGAAAGCTTTTCAAGTTTTCTAGACTCAAAATCGGGCGTTTCGGGAAAGATCGAATAGTCGATGCTATCGAGCGGCTTATTGTCGAGACCGGTTATTTTTGCATGGAAATATACCCCTCCCACGGACTGTTCGAGCTTGTAGAGAAGGGGATTATTACCCCTTTTTAGAGCTATCGCTACGGTCTTGTAGTTATTCAAGCCGGTAAATGAGGCCTTCTGGATCAGTTCTCCATTCAGATATATCCTGGCGTGATCGTCATTGCTGTAGTGGAGAAGCACCCTCTGATCTTCCTCGGACCTGATATTCGCATAGTTGTAACTGATGAAATTATACTTCGGCTGGTATAATCCGTCCAAGAATATGGGTCCCTCTCTCAGAATGGGTCTCCACGTGCGACCGAACTGCCCCCTGCCCGCTTCCGGTTTCAGGAGGGATCTATCGACCATCTCGAGATCGGCGGCCTCTTCGTCGGCAAGTCCGGCGGGAAAATAGAAGGGCCCCAGGGTAAGCCAGAGTGATATCTCTCCTCCATTCCTGGATAAACCGGCAAGATGACTTAAATATTCCTCTTCACGAAGGACCGCCGACACCTCATCGGGGTTTTCCTCCATCCCCCCATAGAGCAGAATAACGGGGGTATCGATCGCCTCGATGGTATAGAGCCACTCCATGGCGGACTCCTTCCAGTCCTCAGTTTTCACCGCCAGGGGGATATGTTCAAGTACCTCTATATACCGCCCGTCATTGCTCGTAAGCTCGAAAAGCTGATAGGGACCCGCTGTCTTCAAGAGTTTCCAGTCAGGATGCTCAAGCATCGCCTTCCGCGTCCTTTCCGAGTAGGCGATGAAATGACGGACGTTGGCAAGTTTGAGATGAGCGGTGGCTCTCTCGATATCAAAGGTCGTGGGGTTGACGACCGTGGGAAATCCGGCGCAGCTGTCGGACGTCTCACACTGAATATAGTAGGAGAGCATCGATCCCGTGGCCGAGTTTACGATGCCTCCTTCAAGGATATCTTTGTTGATGAGGGCGGGAACCGTTTCGAAAACCCTGGTTGATCCCAGCCGGTTATTGTCACCGTGGAGATCGTTGGCGAGGCGCCCGGGCGTATTGTCGAGAGGAAGAACGAGACTCTCAAAGAAAGGGTAATCAGCCTTCTTCTCGAGCCCCTCATAGTTCCACTTCGCCCACTCTGAAACGTCATTGCCGGTGGAGCTCGCCGCCATCAGCGAGAGGACGAAAAGGACGACCACAAGAATCTCCCTTCCGCGTACAATCCTTGCGATATACCCTGCGCCTGTCGAGGCCAGGACCACAAGGAAAAAAAAGATGAAGGGCCAGAATCGAATATTCGTAAAACTGGAATTTATCTTTCCCCCGACGAAGAAGGCCACGATCGAAAGGAGAAGGAGAAGGAGAATGGAGATACAATTTTTCTCCTTCTTTACAATCCCCCACAGAAGGGCCCAGACGACGAAGGGCAGGAGCCAGAGGAGGAAGTGCGGAAAGGTTTTCCAGAGGACGACATCCCAGTCTCCCCCGAACTCCATCGAATAGGACCGCTTTGCCATAAGGGGAATGAGCCACCATGCTACCATGAGAAACGTCAGCCCCCCCGTTTTACAATAAACCACGGCCCGCCTTCGAAAGCGATCGGTGCAAAAAACGAGAAAAATGAGAAAGGAACCGAAACAGGCGATGACCGAGGTAAAAAAGTGACTGTAAAATATCAGGGTCAGGAGAACGACCGTTCGAAGGCGAAAGCGGGCCTCCTTCATATCGCTGTAAAACTGACCGATGAAAAGGACAAAAAAGACGAAGCTGATGCTGTTCGATATCTCTCCCGCCAGCGTCGAGTAGATATTCACCCCCCACATGGTATGACTATCGACAAAGAGGAAGGGGGTCATGGCAATTGCCGAGATAAGCGGTATCGGCTCATCAAATTTCAGCCATCGGAGGGAGAAATAGACACCGAGGGGAAGAAAAAGGACCCCTGAGATGGACACTATCTTGAAGGCGATATTCATGGGGATAAGAAGGCTGAGCATCGCCATCACGGCATAGGGAAGAGGAAAATAGTACTGGTACATGGGAAACCCGCACCACCACCCCTTCGCCCATCCTATGATTGATCCATGAGCGAGTATGGTTTCTCTCAGATGCGTTGCCAGGTAATTATGGGCCGGCGTATCACCGCCCGTCGGCGTGGTATCCAGAAGAATATAGGTGAGATCAAAATAATCGAGGAGAAAGAAAAACTGCACGGCAAGAATCGCGGCGGCAAGAAGTCCTCCCCCGTGTCGCAGGGCAAAACCGTACAGTCCCGCACAACTCCTCCCCACCCATTTTCTCGACCGATCCGGATTATCCGCCATTTTTTGAACTCTTTCGAGGTCTATTCAACCCTGACGATCACATTTCTCTTCCTCGGACCGTCAAATTCGCAGAAAAATATAGACTGCCATGTACCGAGGATAAGCCTCCCGCTTTCTACGAGAACAGTCTCTGACGAACCTACCAGCGAGGCCTTGATATGGGCCGCCGAGTTTCCCTCTCTGTGCCGGTAACCATCACTCAGAGGAATCACCTTGTCCAGCTCCATCAGGATGTCTCTCGGGACATCGGGATCGGCATTTTCGTTTATCGTGACGGCCGCTGTCGTGTGAGGCACAAAGACATGACATATCCCGTCCTTGACACCGCTTTCCCTGAGAACCCGGGTTACCTCGCCGGTAATATCGATCATATCGGACCTTGAACGGGTAGCAACGGTAAATGTTTTCATAAAGAACCCTCAAATATAATCTTTGACTTCACTATCCCTATTGATTTATAAACATTGGTGACTATAGATGAGAACTGCTGTTTTTTCAACAAGAGGATTAAAACTATGGATTGAGGCTCCCCGCATCACGTTGCGGGGAATTTCCGACTGCTAAGGAACAATTTATTTTTTAATCGCTCGCTAACCCCGCCGCATAAAGCGGGGAATGGCTTGCTTTTCAGTTCGGGGTAATGCCATGAAACCTAATCAGATCTTGAAGGAAGTCATCCTTTTTCATTCACTCAGCGATGAAGACCTGGAAGGTCTCATTTCCAAGCTTAAGCGCCGATCCCTAAAAAAGGGAGAGGCCCTCTTCAGAAAAGGTGATGAAGGAAACACTCTCTATATAGTCAAAGAGGGGAGTATCAAGATTGTTCTCCCGTCAGAGATGGGGGACGAGGTCACACCGGCAATCCTCACGGCAGGCGATTTTTTTGGTGAGATGGCCCTCCTGGACGGCCTGCCCCGTTCGGCCGATGCCGTGGCGCTTGAAGCCTCCGAACTGCTCGCCCTCAAGAGGGATGATTTCCTCAATTTTCTGACGAACAATGAAGAGGCAATCAGGGCTGTATTCTCCGCCGTCTCACAGCGTCTCCGTAAAACTGATGACCTTCTCGAAGATGCCTGTTTTCTCAATATCTCCACACGGCTTGCCAGGAGACTTATTGATCTGGCATCGACCTACGGTTCAGAGGGAGAAGGAGACGAGGTGATAAAGATTGACATGCAGCTGACCCAGAAGGATCTCGCAAGCATGGTGGGGGCAACACGGGAAAGCATCAACAAGGAACTGAGGCTCCTGAGAGAAAAGGGTATCGTCGATACGTCGGGGAACTTTATACAGATCATTAACATGGACCGCCTCAAAAGGCGCGCCCGCCTGTAGCACCGGTGAAGCATTTCACAGTGAAGCGGTGAATGGTTTCATTGAGTTTTTCTCCCATGGTAAGTATAGAATTACTCGCGTGCGCTGTCTTTATCGGAGTTTAAGGGGTGGGAGGAATCGGGCCGATGATTTTCGTACTGGCACATCTGTTGAACATCTTCTCTTTCGTTTTCGGAGCCGTTGTGGGAAGCTTCCTCAATGTCTGCATCTACAGGATACCTGCCGGTTCCTCTATCGCAACACCATCCTCTCACTGTCCACACTGCAAGAAACCCATTCGATTTTATGACAATATACCGATTCTCAGTTATGTGGTCCTCAGGGGACGGTGCAGGACATGTAACGAAAAAATACCCATCATCTACCCGGCGGTCGAGGCCCTGACGGCCCTCATATCACTTTCCCTCTTTTTAAAATACGGGCCTTCACTCCAGTATCTTATCGCCTTTCTCTTCGCCTCGGCCCTTATCGTCATTACCTTCATCGACCTGGAACACCAGATCATACCCGATGTCATATCGCTCCCCGGCATTCCCCTTTTCGCCATTGCGGCCGTGCTCGTCATGGATATAACCCTCTGGGAATCGCTGATCGGCGTTCTCATCGGGGGTGGTGTCCTCTTTGCCATTGCCTTCGGATACGAACTTATAACGAAGAGAGAGGGGATGGGCGGGGGAGACATAAAGCTCCTTGCCATGATCGGCGGCTTCTTCGGATGGAAGTCTCTCATATTTATACTCCTGGTCAGTTCTTTCGTTGGTGCAATTATCGGAATTTCTGTTATACTCTTCAAGGGGCAGGACATGAAATACGCCATACCCTTTGGTCCCTTCCTTTCGATTGCGGCGGTGGCATACATATTCTGGGGAACACATTTTATGAACTTTTTACTGTACAGGTAAGTGACGGGCATGAGATGTTTTTGTGAGAAAAGAGGTCAGGGATTCACCCTCGTGGAACTCATCATTTCCATAGCCATTGCTGCAATCATCATGGCCATCCTCGCACCGCAGCTGCAGAAAATGATGACGCGAAACCGCCTGAACGGGGCCGCACGACAGATCGTGAACGACCTCATGAATTCACGAATGAAGGCGTCGTCGCAAAACAACAGGTTCAGGGTCATCTTTCTGGACAATCACCGTTATATGATACACGACGACGACAATAACAATAATTCCATCGACACGGGAGAGGCAACCATTACCAAGGATATTGCCAGCTCCTATCGTGATGTCACCTTCTCCTCGACGGCCAATCCGATCTTCTATCCACGAGGAACGTCCTGGGGAACGACCGTCACGGTCAGCAATTCGATCGGTTCGAAAACCGTCAGCGTCTCAACGGCGGGAAGGATAAAGATAGATTGAGGGTTTATGTCATGAAAATTCAGGACAACCGCGGCTTTACACTGATAGAGATCATCATCGCCATATTTATCCTCGTGGTGGCCCTGACGGGCCTCGCCGGCGTTGCCTCCACGGTTATTAACGGAAACGCCTTCAGCAAGGAGATAACCACGGCAACAACCCTCGCCCAGGAAAAGATCGAGGAGCTTAAAAACACCAATTACCAGAATCTCGCAGACGGGAGCGACACGCAGTCCATCTATACGAGGACATGGACCATAACCCAGACGGCCACCCACATGAAAACCATGGAGGTGGTGATTCAGTGGAATCGCTATGGCAACAGCCACGATGTGACACTGAGATCGATCGTCACCGAGTGATGAGGACACTATGAGAATCCCTGAAACACAAAAAGAGAGAGGCTTTACGCTGGTCGAGGTCATGGTGGCCATGGCCCTCGGTCTCGTGATCCTCATCGGCGTCTACAACCTTCTCACCTATACCAGTAAGTCCTACAGGGTCCAGGACCGGGTCGTTGAAATGCATCAGAATGCCCGGACCGCCATGGATATCATGACGAGGGAGCTCAAGATGGCGGGCTATGACCCTCTGGGTATCGCAAATGCCAGGGTGACCTCCGCCCAGGCGAACTCGATACGCTTTACCCTGGATATAACCAGCACCTCTATCGGTGATCACCCCGACGGTGACACCCAGGATCCCAACGAGGATGTCACCTACGCACTCTACACACCGGCCGACGGGATACAGAAGCTCGGAAGGGCTCCCCATGGCGGAACCTTCCAGCCCATCGCCGAGAATATCCAGTCGCTCCAGTTCGCCTACCGGAACGAGAACGGCACGCTTCTCGGGACACCGGTGGCTAATACTTCCGACATCAGGAGTATCGATATAACCCTGACGGCGAGAACCTCCGACCCTGACCCGGATTATCCGCATAACGGCGGGTACCGGACCTATGTCCTCACCGCCCAGGTGATACCGAGGAATCTCTCAATCGGCGCTCCCAATATAATTGCAACAACAACGACAACAACAACGGTGCCGACGACGACCACCGTACCTCCAACGACAACGGTGGCACCGACGACGACAACACCGCCGACGACGACCACTCCTCCGCCAACAACGATAGCACCAACGACGACGACAGTAGCGCCGACCACCACAACAACGACGACGACACCGTCAGTATCGACAACAACAATAACGGTCACGCCGACAACGACGACGCCACCGACGACGACGACCACGACGATTCCGGAATACAACCCCCCCTCGATCACCAATGTCGTGCAGACCCCCCCGGGAAGCTTCGTACCCAAGAACATGTCGATACAGGTCTGCGCAACGGTCACCGACGATTCGGGACTGGCGAGCGTTATCCTGCATACGAATAAGGGGGATCTAAGCCCTGTATCGGTGGGAGGCGATACTTACTGCTTCAGTATTCCCAGTTACAATAACTGGACAATCAGCTACTACGTTATCGCAGAGGATATCTACGAAAACACATTCTTCAGCGCCACCTACTCCTATAAACAAAACCAGTAAATAAAACGGTGCACTATGAAAACAAATCGATATAGCTACGAAAGAGACAGCGAGAGGGGAAATGTCCTCGTCACCGTCATCCTCATGATGGCCGTCCTCATCGGTCTCGGAACGACGGCGGTGGTCCAGACATCGACGGACATGAATATCAGTACCAACTACCGCCTCGGCGAGGAGGCCTTCTACGCCGCCGAGGCGGCGGCGGAAGAGGCCCGTGCCCGCCTGAGGGGCACGAACACCGACCCGAACTACGCGGGAGATCCCGCGACAACCCCTGACACGTGGTGGTCCGCCTATCTCCTGACAGGCACACAACAGCCGACGGACGACCCCGACTACAACAGCACCTACAGAAACTACGTCCCCACCACCTCTTCACACACGAGTACGACTGTCACGGCGAACAGCCTCCAGTCGGCGATCCCCTACATGGTGAAGATCCGACACAAGCTCGAATACGACGCCGAAGTGAGGGGTCATCAGCCTTCGACGCCGATGTACTACGACGGTGACGGAAATTCGGGCGTCCACACTGCCGCTTCACCGGGAAATATCATCTACTACGGCTACGGCAATCCAGCCCAGCCCACCACGGCCGTCCAGTTCACCACTTCGGGCGGCTCGGCATTCAGGCCAGTCAATATCATCACCGCTTACGGGATCGTGGGAAACAGCATCAAGACCGTCGAGGTTGAGGTAACACGTCCGCCGGGACCTCCCATAAAGGCGGCCATCTATGCAAAGGGCGACGTGACGGGAAACGGCTCGTCACTCACCGTGGACGGAAATGACAACTGCGGCGTTGCATCGCCTCTGGATACCATCTATACGCTGAATCCCGCCGTTACGACTCTGAACGGCACACCGACGATGATACCCACTGCCCCGACATCGGGCACGGACAATATCGACATCATCGGCACGGTGAACAGCATGCGCTCCAGCGCCACCGTTGCCATCACCTCCGATCAGAACGGGGCGAACTACGGCAGCGCCGCCAACTATGTCACCTGTTACTCCGACACCTCGAATCCTTACAATGTTCAAGGTTTAAAAATGCAGAACATACTCGGCTACGGGACGCTCCTCGTAAGGGGTGATCTCACAATGGGCGGCGGATTTACCTGGAACGGCCTGATTCTCGTCACCGGAACGGTCACCTTCAACGGCGGCGGCGGCGGCATCAACATACGGGGCGCCGTCCTCGCCAACCAGACCGTCGATCTGGACGGCGGGATCGACGTCGCCTACGACAGCTGCCATATCAACGACGCCCTCTCGAATCAGGCGGTGACGAAGCTGAGCTGGCGCGAGATCACTCACTGACCCCTGCTTTTCAGAATGGCCTCTATCTCATCACCCATCGAGTAGAGCTCGACGAGCTGGTCCGAATAGACGAAGCCGAGACGGCTCTCGAGGACCCTGTCCCTGAAGGCGGTCATATCCTTCGAGAGGGTGATGAGCTCATCCGTCGCCAGGCTTCCGGCAACGGCATACCTTCCCTTGAGGGCGTTGAACTCATCCATGAGCTTATTATCGACGGGTGCCTTTTCTTCGGGGGGAGCCTCCCCAGAGATATCCTCCTCTTCAAAGGCAGCCTCTTTTTCAGTCTCGGCGGGCTTCGGCGCAGGCGGGGCCACCACCCTGACGGCAACCTCCGATTCTTCTATCTTTTTGACGGAATCTTTCTCGACCCCCACAATACCCCCGGCGGTGTAGAAGAGCACCTGCCCCCCCTCCTTCCAGTAGTGCCCGGCATAGAGGACGGAACCGTTTGTGAGGGTGATCTTGTAGGATGCCAGACCGGCGGAAGGATAGATACAAAAGGCAAGGGCAATAAGCACGATCAGGAGAATATATTTTTTCATGGGAATCTCCTCAATAAAGGAATATGATTCATTTGATTTAAACATTATGATAGTACCCGCTCATCTGTCCAAAGTCAATAACGATTCTCTTCCTCACAGATCTGCCACGACATTTTTGACGGGGGCAATCCAAAATGTCTTGACTTCTCATTCCCATACATATTAGACAAGAAAGGGATTGACAACAGGAGAACAGGTAGTGTACATACCGCCCGTTTTGATACCTGACGAGATAGTTGGCCCGAGGGCCAACTTTTTTTATACGTGATGAGACCGGATACCCTATGAAAAAGAAACTGAGAGACCTGCTGGAACGATCAATCGACACCTGCATCAGAGAGGGGATATTAAAGGAATGCGCGATCCCCTTCGTCGAGGTGGAGCTTCCGAGGGAAGGCTCCCACGGTGATTATGCCTCGAACATCGCCATGGTGCTCGCCTCGACACAGAGAGAAAATCCGAGAAAAATAGCGCAAAGGATAACCGATACTATTGAAGACCCCGAAGGAATCCTCGAAAAGGTGGAGGTGGCGGGCCCCGGATTTATCAATTTTTTCGTCAGGGACTCCCTCTGGGTAACACTCCTCAAAGAGGTGGACGACATGAAGGAGCACTACGGCAAATCCGATCTGGGAGCCGGCCGAAGGGTCCAGGTTGAATTTGTAAGTGCCAACCCGACGGGCCCCCTCCATATAGGACACGCCCGGGGCGCCGTGACAGGGGATGTTATTGCACGTATCCTCGAAGCGTCGGGATTTTCCGTCTCCAGGGAATACTACATCAACGACGCCGGAAATCAGATGAATATACTGGGCGAGTCAGTCTGGCACCGATACCTTGAGATTCTGGGAGAGGACATCACATTGCCCGAGAACTGCTATCAGGGAGAGTATATATCGAATATAGCGAAAGAGGTGGCCGGGAAATACGGCGATTCCCTGAAGTCCGAAGCGAAAGACACGGTCTTTGCCCTTCTTACGGATCTTGCAGCGGGAAAAATCCTGGAGGAGATCAAGGACGACCTCATGGCCTTCGGCGTCGTCTTTGACTGTTTCTTCAGTGAGCGCGAGCTCTACCGGGATAACGGCGTCACGGCCCTTTTGAAAGAACTTGAGGAGCAAAACTTCATCTACCGGGAGGAGGACACCCTCTGGTTCAGGACCACCGATTACGGCGACGAGAAGGACCGCGTCGTGGTGAGAGAAAACGGTGAACCCACCTATTTTGCAGCCGATATCGCCTATCACAAGAACAAGTATGAACGGGGTTTCGATACCGTCATCGACGTGTGGGGGGCGGACCACCACGGCTATATACCCAGGATGTATGCCGGTATCCAGGCGCTGGGCAAAGAAAAAGAGGCCCTCGAGATCGTCCTGGTTCAGCTTGTGAATCTTTTACGAAGCGGAAAACCGGTGGCCATGTCCACCCGTGCCGGAAAATTTGTGACCCTTCGGGAGGTGATCGACGAGGTAGGCAGAGATGCCGCGCGGTTCAATTTCCTCATGCGCAGGTCCAACAGCCATCTCGATTTTGACCTGGAGCTTGCAAAAGAAGCGTCGAGCGAAAATCCCGTCTATTACGTGCAGTACGCCCATGCTCGGATCTCCAGCATAATGAGAACGGCCCTCGAACGGGGTTATGAAATTCCCGCGTACCACGACGTGGACCTGAATCTGCTTATACTGCCCGAGGAGCATACACTGGTCAAGGCAATCGATATGTTTCCCGAGCTTATCGAGGGGAGCGCGCGGACCTTCGAGCCTCATCGGATCACCTTTTACAGCAGCGACCTTGCGTCCATATTTCACAGCTATTACAATAAAAACAGGGTCGTCAACGATGATGTGGAGCTCACAAAGGCGAGACTCTTCCTTGTCAAATGCGTGGGGATCGTTCTCAGAAATGCCCTCACTCTCCTCGGTGTCTCGGCACCCGAGAGGATGTAGCGGTTCTCTTCCTTTCCATCGCAGGGGGGGTCCCGTGGTGCGCACTCGGAAGAGAAGGGGTCGGTGGAAAAACAAAAAGGGGTGAAGCGTACATGACGTCACTGAAATCAGGAGATTTTGAATTCAAACTGGGTAAATTCGGTCTCATGGTTTTCACCTTTGGAATCTCGCTTCTCCTTCTGTTTTCCTTCATATTCGGCGTCATCGTGGGAAAACATATCGAAAGTTATCCCGAGAAGATAGCGATAGGCATCCCGAGCGCGATCAAGGAGAAGATAACAAAAAGAGTTGATGAAGAAACGGAATTGAAGGCCGGCGAGAAGGAGGAATTCGAGCTCACCTTTTATGACACGCTTCCTAAAAAGAGTGAAGGGGAAGAACTGCAGGAAGCGTCTGGAGAAAAGCCTGCACAGAGGGTCCTCTCAAAGGCCCCCGAATCAGAAAAAACGGTCCCGGCGGAGTCCTATCTCATCCAGGTCGCTTCCTTTAAGGACGAAGAGCGGATGGAAAGGCTGAAAAAGAGACTTTCCGCCATGGGGTATACGCCCCGTGTTGATAAAATCAGCCTCACATCGAGCGGGAACTGGTTCAGGGTAAAACTCGAGGGATTTCCCACCTTCGATGAGGCAGCAACGGCGGCAACATCGATAGAAAAAAATATCGGTGGGCTGAAGTGTATGGTCACAAAGTACAAGGAATAAACGACCTGCGATAACGACAGCAGGTTTCGGTGCGATAATGTTCGAAAATCTTACAGAAAAACTGGATAACGTTTTCAAAAAGCTCAAAGGGAGAGGAGTTCTTGACGAGGAAAGCGTCAGTGCCGCCCTCAAAGATATCCGGATCGCCCTTCTTGAAGCGGATGTAAATTTCCGCGTCGTCAAGGAATTTGTCGAGGACGTCAGGGAGCGTGCCGTTGGCCAGGGCGTACTCGAAAGTATCACTCCCGGTCAGCAGATCGTAAAAATCGTACACGACAGGCTCGTACATCTCATGGGCCAGGAGAAAAGCCATCTTAATCTCTCCGGGAGTTTTCCCGCACCGGTCATGCTCGTGGGACTTCAGGGTTGCGGAAAGACCACCACGGCGGCGAAGCTCTCGCTGCACCTGGCAAATCAGGAAAGGCGCGTGGCCCTGGTATCGGCTGACGTATACAGACCGGCAGCGATCGAACAGCTCGAGATACTGGGGAAACAAACGGGTGCAGGGATATTCGATTCGAAAAACATGAAAGACCCTGTCAGGATATGTGTCGACGCCGTCGCATATGCCAGGTCGAACGGATTCGACACGCTCATAATCGATACGGCGGGACGACTCCATATCGACGAGGCGTTGATGGACGAGCTGAAAAGGATAAAGGCTGCCATAAATCCGGCAGAGATCCTCTTTGTCGCCGACGCCATGACGGGACAGGATGCCGTCTCCGTGGCGGCGACATTCAACGAGATCCTTGGTATCGACGGCGTGATCCTGACGAAGATGGATGGCGATGCCCGCGGCGGTGCTGCCCTCTCGCTCAAGAGGGTGACGGAAAAGCCGATCAAGTTTATCGGCTCCGGAGAAAAGATGGATGCCCTCGAGATATTCCATCCGGAGCGCATGGCATCGAGGATCCTCGGTATGGGGGATATCCTAACCCTTGTCGAGAAGGCCCAGACGACGATCGATGAAAAGGCGGCGCAGGAACTCGAAAGGAAGATAAGAAAAGATTCCTTCACCCTGGAAGACCTGAAAAAACAGATGCTGCAGATACGAAAAATGGGACCGCTGCAGGATATCCTGGGAATGATACCGGGATTTGGCAAGATAAAGGCGCTGAAGGACGCCACGCCTGACGAGCGAGAACTCGTGAAAACGGTCGCCATTATCGATTCGATGACGATAAAAGAGCGCTGCAACTACCAGATCATCGACGGCAGGCGCCGAAAAAGGATCGCGAAGGGGAGCGGCACAACGGTCCAGGATGTGAACAGGCTCCTAAAAAGCTATATTGAAATGAGGAAAATGATGAAGAAGCTCTCGAAGGGTGGAATGAAATCATTTGCCAGGGGCAATTTACCCTTTAAATAAAATGATATCTATGATATGCAGATGTCTTGCAGCAAAATATCCTTAGCAGGAGGTGATAATAAAAAGGCATGGCAGTAAAAATAAGATTAACACGCATGGGCACGAAGAAGAAGCCGTTTTACAGGATCGTTGTGGCCGACAGCGAAGCACCCCGGGATGGAAGCTTTATCGAAATCGTGGGGAATTATGATCCCCTCAAGGATCCGGCGGAGATTAACCTGAAGGAAGAGCGGATAGAGGACTGGCTGTCAAAGGGAGCCAAGCCATCGGTCACCGTTTTAAGCCTCTTAAAAAAGAAAGGGCTGATGACAAAAGCAGCAAAAACGGAAGCGGGATAACAGGTTCAAACATCTTTTTAACGTATAAGAATCGGTGGAGGTTGTTACGATGAAAGATTTGATCAAGTACATTGCGCAGGCATTGGTTGATTATCCTGAAGATGTTAATTGTACCGAGGTGATCGGTGAACAGACGTCCGTTATTGAACTGAGAGTCAGAAAGGAAGACCTTGGGAAGGTCATAGGAAAACAGGGAAAAACTGCAAAGGCGATGAGGACTATCTTGAGCGCCGCATCATCAAAGCTTCACAAGAGGGCCGTTTTAGAGATTATAGAATAGGCGTGGCTGATCTTATCCAAATAGGCAAGGCAGTCAAACCCAAGGGGCTTAAGGGCTGTATCAAGGCGGTCTCTTTCTGCGAATCTCCCGAACTGCTCCTCTCCCTGAAAGAGGTTTTCCTTGGTCGGGAGATACAGCATGTAACCCCTTTTGCAGTAGAAAAAATAGTATTGAGGGGTACTTTTTTTCTTCTCGATCTTGATGGCGTAAAGACCCGTGATGCCTCTGAAGTGCTTATAGGGTGTTCTATCTTTGCACCCTCTTACACATTGAAGAAACTTCCCGAGGGTGAATATTACTGGCATGACATAATAGGGCTTGAAGTCGTTACGGACGATGGGCTCAGTCTGGGACGGATTGAGACTATTGTTCCCACGGGGAGCAATGACGTCTACGTTTGTACCGGCGGTGAACGAGAAATTCTCCTCCCGGCGATCGATGACGTCATAAAAGAGATAGATGTGGAAAAAGGCACCATGGTTGTCACATTAATCGAGGGGCTGTAAAATGAAATGATCCAGTTTGACATTCTCACACTCTTCCCGGAGATCTTTCAATCCTCCTTCGGCAGCAGCCTGACAAAGAAGGCCTGTGATAAAGGATTAATAAAAACAAATCTTCATAACATTCGCGACCATGCCCCGGGAAAGCATCATGTTACCGATGATGCTCCCTTTGGCGGCGGCGGCGGAATGGTTATGAAGATCGAACCTGTTCACAGGACTCTCGAAACCGTTCTTTCGGGAGGAAATGATTCGATAGTCATCCTCCTTTCGCCTCAGGGCAGTACCTTCAATCAGGAAATCGCCGAAAACTTAACCCGTTATTCGCAGATCGTATTAATCTGCGGACACTATGAAGGAATCGACGAGAGGATACGGGCCCACCTTATCGACGATGAGATATCCATCGGTGATTATGTCCTCTCGGGGGGTGAGTTTCCGGCAATGGTCGTTGTTGACGCAGTATCAAGGCTCATCCCGGGATTTGTGGGGAATGAAAGCTCGGTCCTGTCCGATTCCTATACCACGGGACTCCTTGAGGGACCGCATTATACCCGGCCGAGAGAATACAAAGGATGGAAGGTTCCCGATGTGCTCATATCAGGGCATGAAAAGAGGATTGATGAATGGCGGCGCAGGGAGTCCCTGAGAAGAACGCTCGCGAGAAGACCCGATCTTTTGAAAAAGGTCAGACTCACCGACAAAGACGTGAAAATGCTCAAAGAGATTGAGAAAGAAAACGCCTGAATTATATGTGCAGCCATGATCTCTATATCGCTCTTTTACACTACCCCGTGTATAACAAGAGGCGTGCTGTCGTAACAACGGCGGTAACCAACATGGATATACACGACATATCCCGGGCCGCCAGAACCTACGGTGCCAAAAGGTTCTACATCGTGACGCCGATTGAAAAGCAGCAGGTATTCGTGAAGCGGATTCTTCACCACTGGCAGGAGGGACACGGGGTTCATTATAATCCATCGAGAAAAGAGGCCTTCGACATCGTCGATACAGAGGGCTCTCTCGACGATGTCATACAAAATATCGCAGAAAGGGTTGGAAAAAAAGTCCGTTTAGTGGTAACCAGTGCAACCCGCCAGGAATCCTCGGTCAGATTCGAGGACCTGAGGGACACGATATCAGATAACCGTGATGCCTATCTGTTGGCTTTTGGAACAGGATGGGGCGTTTCGGAAGAAATAATTGAACGCGCTGATTTTGTCCTGGAACCGATAACGGGACCGTCGGACTACAATCACTTATCCGTCAGATCTGCCGTGACGGTGGTACTGGACAGGCTCTGCGGAAAAAAATAAAAGGAATTTTAAACTTCGTAAGGAGGATTTTATACAATGAATGTGCTCGACATGATCGAAAAGGAACAGATGAGAGCAGATATTCCCGATTTTAAGTCGGGTGATACAGTAAAGGTGCATGCAAAAATCGTGGAAGGCCAGAAAGAGAGAATTCAGATCTTTCAGGGCGTGGTTGTTCGGAAAAGGGGCGGTCAGAACCGTGCCACCTTTACCGTGAGAAAGATGTCCTCAGGTGTGGGCGTGGAGAGAACATTCCCCCTGAATTCGCCGATTATCAACAAGATAGAAGTTATAACAAAGGGCAGGGTCAGGCGTTCGAGGCTCTACTACCTGAGAGAACTAAGAGGTAAAAAGGCACGGATCAAGGAAGTGGGCAGACGATGAAATGGACAGCTTTGAACTCTTTGCCCGGAATCTCGGTTTCAAGTTCATTGCAGGTATAGACGAGGCCGGAAGGGGGCCTCTGGCGGGCCCCGTTGTGGCGGCAGCCGTCATTCTCCCTCCCGGCTATAAAAACGGCGACATCAAAGACTCGAAAAGGCTTTCCCCCCGAAAGAGGGAGGCACTATTCGACATCATAGAAAAAGATGCTCTTTCCATCGGCCTCGGCATGGTTGAGCCCTCTCTCATTGATACAATCAATATCCTGAGAGCAACATTGCGGGCGATGGAACAGGCCGTTTCAAATCTCAGCAATTCCCCTGATTACATCCTTATCGACGGCATCAACACCATCAATGTCCCTATTCCCCAGAAAACAATCATCGGCGGGGATTCCCTTTCTGTCTCCGTGGCGGCAGCCTCCATTATCGCAAAGGTATCGAGAGACCGTATAATGGACCGATATCATGACGACTATTCGGTATATAATTTCAAAAAGAACAAGGGATACGGCACAAAGGAGCATCGCGAGGCGATACTAAAACACGGATACTGTGAAATCCACAGAAAATCCTTCAAGCTCAAGACACCCTATGAGAAATAATACGAAAGAGACGGGGAAGAAAGGCGAAGAGATCGCCTTCGCCTATCTGAAAAACAAAGGCTATCGCATAAGGGAAAGAAACTACCGGTGCCCCTTCGGCGAAATCGACATTATTGCCCTCGATGGCGAAGCGGTGGTGTTCGTCGAGGTCAAGAGCAGAAAGTCGGACGATTTCGGCGATCCCGAGGCGGCCGTCGATACCAGGAAACAGGCGAAACTCTCCAGGGCCGCCCTCAACTATATTAACGAACACAATCTCAATGATCGCAATGCGCGGTTTGACGTGGTGGCAGTCAGCTTTTTCAAAGAGGTCGACCGCGTACGGCTTATCAAAGACGCCTTCGATCTTACCTCTTGAGAGGAACAGCCCATGAAAAAAGGCATACTCTATATTGTCGCCACCCCGATAGGCAATCTAGAAGACATTACGCTCCGTGCACTCCGGGTCCTCAAAGAAGTTGCGCTTATTGCGGCGGAGGATACGAGGAGGACCAGAAAACTCCTTAATGCCTACGGAATAAAGACACCCGTGACGAGTCTCTACGATCAGAACGAGCTTGCGAAAAGCGCCTCCATCATCTCAAGGCTCGAAGAGGGAGAGGATATCGCCTATGTTTCCGATGCGGGAACACCCGGCATATCCGACCCCGGATACATCCTCATAACGAGGGCCATCGAGCACTCGATCAAGGTCATGACCGTTCCCGGTCCTGTCGCCGCCATCGCGGCCCTCAGCATTTCAGGCCTCCCGATGGACAGCTTCGCCTTTTATGCATTTCTCCCCTCCCGTCTGACAAAGCGGCGACAGTTTCTGGAGTCGCTGAGGGATGAGACAAAGACGATGATCTTTTATGAATCGCCCCGGCGACTGGCCTCGGCACTCAACGATATTTATACAATTCTCGGCGACAGAAAGATGGTCCTCTCCAGAGAGCTGACCAAGCTTTATGAAGAGACCATCCGGGGAACCGTTTCCGAGGTACTGAAAATCATCGAGGGGACAACTGTAAAAGGGGAAATTACACTCATCCTGTCGGGAGCCCAAAAAAAGAGTGTCTCAGACCAGAAGGAGGCCATAAAAGAGACGCTTCAGGTATTGCGGGAAGATCCTCGCCTTACAACCCGCGATATCGTCGATAGAATCTCGGAAGAGCTGAGCTTATCGCGGAAGGAGGTATACCAGGAGGTACTGAAGCTCTTGGGGTCATAGATACTTATCCCCGCCGGAAGGAAAACCAATGACAGTCGGTCCTGAGATCAAGAATAATTAAAATTACCGCGCCGGATCGAGCGTTTTTACGATTTTGCCTTGATAATATTCATGTATTCATCTATCATGCGCCCATAAAATCAGATGAAATGCTACCAATCATCGTAGATTGAAGCGGGGGGCGGATTTCTACCGGATTTTTCCATTAATTGCAGTTGAGGCAGGCTGATAGCGGTGGAGACTGAATCATTAACGAATCTTCGTGCGATTATCATAGAGGATAATCCTGTTGACACCGAGATGTTTGGAAGTATTCTTCGCACCGCAGGATACGAGGTTCTGTGGGACCGTGTTGCGACCGAGTCGGAATACGTCTCATCCCTGAAACACTCCCCCGATATCGTCATTGCCGATTACTCCTCTCCCCGGTTCGACGTCTCCAGGGCACTGCAAATCCTTAAAGAAAAAGGATCGGACATACCCTTTATCATGGTAACGGGCACCATCTGTGAGACCACGGCCATCGACTGTATGCAGAAGGGGGCATCGGACTATCTCTTCAGGGACCGTCTGACACGCCTGGGACATTCGGTTGCACAGGCACTCAGCAACAATGGTGCTGTCAGTGGCAGGGAAAGGGCAGATGAAATCCTGAAAAGAAGCGAAGAACGGTACAAAAACATTATCGATACCATCCACGAGGGATACTTCGAGGTTAATCTTGCCGGTAATTTCACCTTCTTTAATGACTCCCTCTGCAGGATTTTCGGTTATCCCCGACATGAATTGATGGGGATGAACAACAGAGACTACACAACACCAAAAACGGCAAAAAAAATCTTTACAATATATAACGAAATGTACCGAAAGGGGACAGGCTGCGAGTTCTATGATTATGACATCATCAAAAAGGACGGTTCCCGCAGCGTCCTCGAGATATCGACGTCCCCATCACGAGACACATCGGGTGCCATTGTCGGATTCCAGGGTATCGCACGGGATGTAACGAAACACCGCCGGGTGGAAGAGGAGCTTCAAAAGAGTTTGAGCAGGTTACAGAAGACCCTCGAGGATACCATCGATGCTCTCGGTTTTGCACTTCAAACGAAAGACCCCTTCACTGCCGGCCACCAGAGAAGGGTGGCAGAGCTCTCCTCAAGAATTGCCGAAAAAATGAACTACGATAGAAACGCTATCCGTGGTATCCATCTCGCCGCACTGGTCCACGACATCGGCAAGATACATGTTCCCACGGAAATCCTGAGCAAGCCCGGCGAACTGACTGATGTCGAGTTTGTTTTAATAAAAACCCACTCGCAGGCCGGATACGATATAATCAAGTCCATTGCGTTTCCCTGGCCGATCGCTACAATCGTCCTTCAGCATCACGAGCGGCTGGATGGTTCGGGATATCCCCAGGGCCTCACGGAAGATGAGATTCTGAAAGAAGCAAAAATCATGGCCGTCGCCGATGTGGTCGAATCCATAAGCTCTCACCGGCCTTACAGGCCCGCCCTCGGCATCGATGTGGCACTGGATGAGCTTTCCAGTAAAAAGGGTATTCTTTACGACCCCGAGGCTGCAGAGGCCTGCATAAAACTTTTTGAAGAAGATTCTTTCCGCTTTACGTCCTGACTTTTGATTTGCACCGGGACTTTGCCGTGTAAAAAGATGAACGGCATTGCGCAGTCCTACATATTCTTCACAAAAAGGGCATCGACAACCTTCGGTTTTCCCTCGACGATGATTATCGGATTCAGATCTATCTCTCCTATCTCTGGAAAATGGAGGGCGAGCTGACCGAGTGCCACAAGGATGGAGGCAAGGACATCCCTGTCCACCGCTTTCATTCCCCGATAGGGTCCGAGAAGTTCACGGGATGAGAGGGATTCCATCATGGAAAAAGCATCGTCCTTACTGAGCGGGGCCAAGCGAATGGCGTTGTCCTTCAGTGTCTCCGTAAAGACCCCGCCGAGTCCGAACATGATGCAGGGAGGAAATCCGGGAAAATAACTCATACCGGCCATGAACTCCCTGTCACCGTGAAGCATCTCTGAAACCAGGATCGGCACATCTCTTCTCTTTTCTCTCATGCCGTGAAATGCCTTTGTGAGCTCCTCCTCGTTTTTGATGCCGAGACAAACCATCCCCCCTTCCGTTTTGTGCAGTATATCGGGAGAGCAGACTTTCAGAACAACGGGATATCCTATTTCGCCGGCACTCGAGATCGCCTCTTCCAGTGTATCGACAAGGGTCTCCCGAGTCGTGGGAATTCCGCAGGCCCCGAGTACCTTCTTGGCCCTGTACTCATCAAGTGCCCTTCCCTTCCACGCTTCCATGATGCGCCGGGCATCTTCGGAAATTGTCATATCCTGGAAGGGTTGAAAGGGGGGACGTTTTCGTATCAGGTAATGTTTATGAAGAGCAGCCATTGCCCGTGCCGCCTTTTCGGGAGCATCCAAAACGGGGATGCCCTTTTCGTGAAAGACCCTGACCGCATGATCCTCCTTGCCGAAGAAGGACGACATGATAAGGGGTTTTCGATGACTGAAGGGCATTTCGACGAGCCTGTCCAGGTTCGTCTCCCACATCTTCAAGAAGTCTTCCTCGGAAACATCCAGTAACTTTCCGAAGATCGGATAGACATCGTTGAAAAATCCGGTATCCATAATTCCGTGAATGACGACCCCGTCTATATCGTCCGCATCAAAGAGGATCTGCGGTATCTTTTCCGTGAGCGCATCCATATCGATATGGAAGGTCAGGTCGACGGGATTTCGTGCACTGGCATGACCGGCGAGGTACTGACTTATCTCCTTCTGAACGCCTGTTGAAAACTCAGGCACCTCGAGGCCTTCCCTGTTTAACGTATTGGCTATTGCCGTACCGGGACCTCCTGAATTGGTAAGGATGGCAATTCGCGAGCCGGCAAGCGGCGGCTGTGACGCCAGGGCCCATCCGATTTTGTACACCTCTTCAATCGTATCCACGCGTATGACCCCGGCCTGTTCGAAGAGACCTTCGTAGACATAATCGGGACCGGCCATGGCGCCGGTATGGCTCGAACCGGAGCGGGCACCCGCCTCCGTACCCCCGACATACTGGGCAACAATCGGTTTTTTTCTGCTTATTTCCCGCGCAACCTCGAGGAAGCGGTCGGCACGTCTGATACCCTCTATGTAAAGGGCTATCGCCTTTGTCGAATCATCCTCTCCGAGGTATTCGAGGCAGTCCACGATATCGATATTCGCCTCGTTCCCGACACTCATCGCCTTGCTGATGGCAATACCGTTCCTGTGAAGATAGGAGAGTGTCTGGGCCACATAGGTGCCGCTCTGAGAAGCGAGGCCCAGTTTTCCATCCCTGTGGTGTACCGGCATCACCGTTATATTGAGCGGCAACTGTGTATTGATAATACCAAGGCAGTTCGGGCCGAGAAAACGCATGTGGTAACGTTCTGCAATCTCGACAATCGTATTTTCGAGATCACGTCCCTCTTCTCCCGTTTCCTTGAAACCCGCCGTAATGACGACCGCATGCCGTGTCCCGATGCTTCCGAAATCCTCCAGCATCTCGGGAACAAGTCCGGAAGGAACCACCAGGATTGCGAGATCGGGGGCATAGGGAAGCTCCCCGATGGCCGGATAGGCCTTCTTGCCGAGAACAGTTTCCTCCTGAGGATTAACGGGAAGGACATCGCCTGGAAAACCGCTGTTTATGAGATTGAGACACTGAATTGTTCCCATCTTCATGAGGTTGTTACTGGCACCCACAATCGCAATTGAAGATGGGTTCATTATTTTTCGTACCGCACCGGATCGCATGATATACCCCCCTTTTATTGAAGCTCCCCGCAATCCCGTATAACTCCGACAGTTGCGGGGAATCTCCGACTGTCAAGGAAAATGTTATTTCGTATTCGCTCGCTAACCCCGCTGCAGAGAGCGGGGAATGCGCTCGCTGTTCAGTTCAGCTTCCGCAAGATCACGAGATTTAAAAACCGCTTGGTTTATATACCTTGCATCGGTTTAGTCAAGGTAAAATTCCCGAGGGGAGAGAGGAAACTCTGACAAGTTCTTGATTCCCTTTAAATAATGAAGAGAATAATTTTAAAAAGAATGACCGGTTGTGCCAACTTTTTCCTTTGTTTCAATCCGCAAGGGTGGTATCGTACATCAGATCATCTCTTCGGGGCCGTAAGAGACATGACAAAACATCACCTCTACTCAACGGAAGATATCAAAAAGACCTACGAATCGATCCAAAATCATATACGCACAAAGCATATCATCCTGAATTACTCCAAAAATGCGGGGGACATACGAAAGGTTGCCCTCGAAGGACTGGATCTCTCGAAGGTAGAAAGGGTGCTGGACCTCGGCTGTGGATACGGCTTTTTTACCGAGAGTCTCGATGGCCTCCTGAAAAAGGGAACCTTGATCCTCGGAATGGACCTGATAGACGAAAACAACCGGGATTCCTTTCTCACTACCGTCGAGGGGATGGGATACAGGGGCGAATTCATCGCTGAAAACGCAAGCTCAATAAAGACCATGGGGGATTCCAGCTTTGATCTGATTATCGCAAGCTATTCCCTCTACTTTTTCCCTTATCTCATCGATGAGATTGCCCGCATCCTCTCTCGTGAAGGGATTTTTATCGCCGTAACCCATACGGAATATTCCCTTCAAGAGGTGATCCAGATGATACCCCGGTGCATCGAGGGTCTGGGCCTCATACCCCCCGACGAGATCCTTATTTCCAGGCTCTTCAGGACCTTCTCCATGGAAAACGGAGAGGGGCAGCTTGCCCCCTATTTTGAAGAGACGGAAAAGATCGTCTTTGAAAATTCCCTCACCTTCCCTTCGGAGAAGGTGAACGATTGCATCGAATACCTGGAGCAGAAAAAACACCTTCTCTTCAAAGACATCGAGGCCAGCTATCCCGAAAGGATGGATGATATCATTTCCTCCTTTTACCGGGATATCCTTGCGTTCGCCCAGAAAGGAGAGAGGATTGCCCTCACCAAGGACGATGTCGTGTTTCGATGCCACAAACCACGAGAGGCAAAGAGCTTAAAAGGGCTTAACAAACAAAGACTCTTCTGCTGTTACTGTGGAAGTTCCCTCACGCAGGCGGAGATAGAAGGAAAGCTCCGCGATCACTGCCCCCATTGCGAGACCGTCTTCTATGAAAACCCTCTTCCCGTGGCAAGTTCTATCGTCGTTAATGAAGCGAGGGAGGTACTCCTCGTAAAGAGAAAAAACGAACCCTACGGCGGTATGTGGTGTCTCCCCATCGGTTTTGCCGAAACGGGCGAAGAGATACGGGATGCCGCACTGAGGGAGCTCAGGGAAGAAACGGGAATAAGGGGTAGCATCAAACGGCTGATCGACGTGGATACGATCGACAATTACTTTTATGGCAGCATGGCGATCATAACCTACGAGGCCGAGGCCACGGGGGGAACACTTCGTCCCGGTGACGACGCCTGCGATGCGTACTATTTTCCGCTCACCGATCTTCCGCCCCTTGCATGGTCATCGAACAGGAAGGCCCTCGACATATATATCGAACTCAACAGAGATACCTGGGCAATGGTTGATTCCTTCAAACAGCTCTTTCCCGATATCGATACAAAGGAGGGGTTGGCCCCCGAGGTCGAAAAGCAGAAGAAATTTCTCTCCAACGTACTCACGAAAATGATCGGACGGGACCTAGAGGAGATATCCCGAAACTGGGCCGAGGATGTCCAGTCTATCGCACCGGCCCTCACCCCTCATCTCGAAACACTCCTGACCATGAACAGAAAGGTACTGAGAAGCGTTCAGGTATGGTTAAAGGGTACGTCGCAGGCCATTGATTTTGACGAGTTCCTGAAAAAGGGGAAAACACTTTCCGATCTCGATATTCCGCTTCCCGACGTACTGAACGCAATGGCGCTCAGCAGGAAATCGATATGGATGCATGTGGTGAAGAAAAAGATCCTCTCCTCGCCGCTCGAGATTTACACGACACTGGAGCTGAACAATCAGATAATCTTTCTCTATGACAAGATAAATTATTATCTTACGGCGGGATACTTTAAAGAATAAGAAAACCACGACGCTGCACGAGAACAGAAACAAAAAAAAAACGAACCCCGGTCAGGAATTTTCCACATTAATCACTTGTAGGGAAACGTATTTGTTTGTATAGTAATTTCGATTTGTCCGCCGACAGATCGTAAAAAAAGGGGGGAAGGAGGTATCAGCAAGCACATCTGAAAATACCAATCACATAACTGACCTGACATAGAATCTGAATACGCGCTTTCCCATACTCTTTCTTTTGTAAGCGCACCCCTTAAGGGAACGGGGGGTGAATGCCAATGACAACTCAAATGAAAAGGAGGGTACCATGCCAGTATTTGAAAGTACGGAAAAGATGTATGAGGTATTAGGCAGTCTCTTTGAATTATTGATGAACGACCCCGTTGTCGGTCCCAAGTACGCTGAGTCTAATATCACCATCAAATTTATCATCAACGACCCCGATGGGACCATCTGGCTCACCAATGAAGAACCGGGTGTCATATGTGGTGATGCAGACCTCAAACCAACCATCCAGATGGCACTGAGCGGTGATTCCTGCCATAAGTTCTGGCTCAAGGAACTCACCCTTCCCATCGCCCTGGCAAAAGGCCATGTAAAGGCCAAGGGTCCATTGCCCAAGGTACTGAAGCTTCTTCCGCTTCTGAAACCCGCCTACGAGGCATACCCGGATATAGCAAGGAAACATAATCTCCCCATCGCTTAGATATTTTTTCATGTAAGGAGGAAATAGCATGAGCTTAGAGAGAAGTTTGCGCCAGTTTGAAGAAGACAGAGCCGAGGCTGTCAGAATAGCGGCACGCCTCCTTCTCGCCTCAGCGACTACCACGCCCCGTGTCGGCGGCGTGGGTGAATGCACCACCCATATTTTCGACGATGAGTGCGATATCGAGGATCTCTGTCAGCAGATCGAAAAGATGTCCGAGGAAAACGATGCCTGGGGGTTTTTCAAGCGGGACGCCGTGATCCTGCGCGACGCCGATGCGGTCCTCATTGTAACGTCATTGAGAAGCCTCACCGATCCTTCCGACATCAACTGCAACATGTGCGGAAAGCTCACCTGCGAGTATCTGCGGGAAGAGGAAAAACTCCCGAAGGAGCCGGGAGTCGCCTTCACGGGTCCCCTGTGCTCTTTCAGGGCAAACAATATCGCCTATGCAATCGACGGCATCGTATCGATGGCGAGAAATCTCGGGATCGACTACGGCGTCTACTGGTCCCTCGGTGCGGCAGCCATGAGGATGGGACTTCTCCCCAAGGCTACCGGTTTTGCCCTCGGTGTGGGCATCTCCGTCACCGAGAAGAGTCCCTTCAGAGATGTACCCCTCAGATACGACGAGATAAACGAGAGAACGATGAATGACCGCATCATTCAGAGGCTCTGGCCGCAGTTCAGGTCAATATACAGTTAAAAAAGGAGGTCGTGATGGCTATTATTGAAATGGACAGTTTGATCAGAAACGGCCTGGATAAAGCTGTTGAGCTCATGGCGGTAGCGGCCCATAACAGCTTCAGGTTCGGCAAGAGAAACACCATGAAGATGATCGCCGTGGGAAACGAGGAGCTTGAACAGATTGCGGAATTCTGCTTTTCCCTCGGCGACATGTCTCCTCTGGCCGCGCGCGACGGCCGGTTTGTCATGGAACTGATTAAGGAACCCACCTCGCTTTTGCTTTTTGGCGATACGCGAAAATCACCCTACAATTTCAACTGCGGTGCCTGCGGATACAGAACATGCGCGGAGATGAACAAGGCGGAAGAGGTGGAATCATTGACGGCGAACGGTCCCAGCTGCCAGTTCAAAAATATAAACCTGAATATCGCTGCAAACGCGGCCGCCTCACTCGCCTGGCGCCTGGGTCTTCACTGCCGTGTCTTCAGCACCCTTGGATTTGCCGCCCGCGCCCTCGAAATCATAGAGGGTGTCGATCTCGCCGTCAGCGTATCGGTGAGCGTCGCAAAGATTGATCCCTATTTCGGCAGGCACAAATTCTGGACCCAGGAATACTGGGACGAGATATTCAAGAAGGAATTTCCTACCTTCGACAGGGGTTTTATCGGCGCCGTTGAAGACGAGGACTGGTAAATTAAACGGAAAAGGAGGTGTTCAATGTCATCAAAGGCTCATCTTAACCAGGTCATCGCATCGCATATGGTTGAGATAAAGGCGGATCAGACGCCGGATAAGGAAATATACGTCTTTGAAAAGGGTGAGCATGGTGAGGACATCCTGACCTACAGGGACCTTTACGAGAATTCCAACAAGATCGCGCGGCTGATGCTTGATGCGGGAATTGAAAAGGGGGACACCTACGGGGTATTCATGAGGAACCACCCCGAATTTGTCTATGCGCTTCTGGCGGGGCCGACAATCGGGGCGATGATGGTCCCCATCGATCCGAGATCGAGAGGGGACAGGCTCAGATTCCTCCTCAACAATTCGGGTGTCAAGGCCGTTTTTGTCTCCGATGAATGTCTGGAGCAGCTCGAAGAGGTGATCGCCGATACACCAAAGGTGAAACTTGTTTCCGTTGCAAAGAGGCCCGAGCACGATCTTCCTCCCCCTAAAAACTATCCCCTTCTCAACGAAACGCTCGAGAAGGATTCCTGGGAGCATGTGGACCAGAAGATAATGGATGTACGGCATCCGATGCAGATTATCTATACCTCCGGTACAACAGGCGATCCGAAGGGGGTCAAGATCCGCAACAACAGGACGGGGCTCTTCACCATTCTTACCCGGCTCGTGTGGAAATACAAACCGAACGATATCCTCTACAACGGTCTCTCCCTCACCCACGGAAACGCCCAGGCGGTGACGCTCTTTCCGGCGCTCTACATGGGAATCAAGGCGGTCTTCAGCCCTCGATTCACGAAAAGCAGGATATGGGACATCTGCAGAAAGTACGGCTGTACCTCCTTCTCGCTCCTCGGGGGAATGGCCTCGGGAATCTACAACGAACCGGAAAAGCCGGACGATGCGGACAATCCTGTCAAGGTTGTCATCAGTGCCGGCACACCGGCTCCGATCTGGGAATCCTTTGAGAAGAGGTTTAACGTTCAGATTCTCGAGTGGTACGGTGCCGTCGAAGGGGGGTTCGCCTATAAACCCATCGGAAAGGGCCCCGTCGGCTCCTTCGGAAAGCCGGTGCCGGGCGTCATGGAATTCAAGGTGGTGGACGATGAGGATAACGCCGTTCCTCCGGGAGAACGGGGAGAGCTTATCTGCCGCATGATAAAAGGCGACACAAAGGTCGACTATCTCGGCCTTCCCGACGTATCGAAGGACAAGACACGGGGGGGATGGCTCCGAACGGGTGATATCGTCCACAGGAACGACGAAGGGTGGTATTTCTTCGACTACCGGAAGGGAACGGAACTGAGGCGGGCGGGAGACTTCATTCAGCCCGAGCATGTGGAAAAGGTCATCGGTGAACACCCCGATGTCAGCGAGGCATGCGTCTACGGAATACCGGCGGCATCGGGCGCTCCC
The DNA here is from genome assembly GCA_016933215.1 of Deltaproteobacteria bacterium. Classification (GTDB taxonomy): domain Bacteria; phylum Desulfobacterota; class Syntrophia; order Syntrophales; family UBA2210; genus JAFGBH01. The sequence continues at coordinate 39,585 of JAFGBH010000081.1, forward strand.
GGCGAGAGCGATCTTGTGGCGGCCCTTTCACCTTTTGAAGGAAAGTCTATCGACCCCTCGCTCATCTACGAAAAATGCCGGCAGGATCTGGAGGCCAATTTCATCCCGTCATTTTTACAGGTCGTCGATGAGATACCGAAGACGGTGTCTGAAAAGGCGCTGGATCGGAAATTAAAAGAGGCCTTCGAAAAAGGTGAAGGCACCATATACCGATATGAGGACTACCGGTAGCGGAGACATTCCGTCGTAACGATCGGAACACCAACAGGCATTGCACAAAAAAGGAGGAAGCTATGGCCTATACGGAACTCAATCTCGAACTCTCTGATGAGCATATGGCGTTGAAGGAGAATGTCCATAAATTCGCCATGGAGGTATTACGCCCCGCCTCACTCGAGCTGGATCAGATGTCACCCGAGGAGGTTATCGCAGAAGGTTCGATATACTGGGACTGCATGAAAAAGATGTACGAAAACGGCTATCACGCCGTTCTGATACCGGACGAGTACGGTGGTCTCGGCCTGGATCCCCTCGGTATTCACATCGTCTTCGAGGAGTTGTCCTATGGGAGCGTGGGATTTACCATCTCTCTCGGTGTCTCCTGTTTCTCCGCCTTCTATGCATCGCTCATTGCGGAGGAAGACCTGATAAACGACTTCATCCTCCCCTTCGTGAACTGCAGGGATGCGAGCGTCATGTCCTGCTGGGCTATTACCGAGCCTGAACACGGCTCCGATATCCTGATGCCCTTTACCCCCTTCTTCAACTCACCCGGGATCACGCAGCAGATACGGGCGGAAAAGAAGGGTAACAAGTGGATCATCAACGGACAGAAGGCGGCATGGGTTTCCAACGGTCCCATTGCAACACAGGCATCGCTCTTCGTGGGCATCGACAAATCTCAGGGAATGGCGGGCGGAGGGATCTGTCTCGTCGACCTGACACAGCCCGGCGTCTCGAGGGGAAAACCACTCGACAAGATGGGACAGCGGGAGCTGCCGCAGGGGGAAATCTTCTTCGACGATGCCGAGTGCATGGAAGAGCATATGATCATCGATCCCGACAGTTACGAGATGTTCACTGATATCACCCTCGCAACGGCAAATGCCTGCATGGGGGCATTTTTCACCGGCGTCTCCCAGGCCGCCTATGATCTCGCCATCGACTACTGCAGGGAGCGGGTCCAGGGGGGAAAGCTGCTCTGCGAGCACGCAACGGTCCAGAGGATGCTCTTCGACATGTTCACAAAGATTGAGACATCGAGGGCCTATTCCCGCGCGGCGCTGCAGTACAATATGTCGATAAGTCCCCCGGCAACGCAGTACTCGATTGCCGCGAAGGTCTACTGCACGCAGGCGGCCTTTGAGGTAACCAGCACGGCGCTTCAACTCTTCGGAGGAAATGGGCTGACAAAAGAGTATCCCATCGAGAAACTCTTCAGGGACGCCCGGGCGGGAATGATCGAGGACGGGTCGAACGAAAGCCTCGCCCTGGCGGCGGCCAACCTGCTCCTCAGACGTGAAGAGTAGCTGCGTCATCGTTCTTTGCCACAAAGGTACCGCGGCATTGAGAGATGAAGATTCCCCTCTTTTCCCTTCAGTGCCGCGATCGACCTCATCACCACCATGGTCTTCGCAACACCGCAAGCGGATAAAGAGCGAAAGGACAGTGCCATGACGAAAGATTTCATAGAGGGCCTCTTTTCCTACGAACTCGAGGCCCAGTTCGAGAAGATGCCGGATTTCGAGGTGATTACCTTCGATAACGGCGAGTTTGCCGACGAAGCGGTTACCTATGCCGATCTCTATCTGAAGGGGTGCAAGCTCGCACGGACACTGACGAATGCCGATATCGGGAAGGGAGACAGGTTCAGTCTCGTTATGAGAAATCACCCGGAATTTCTCTACGCCATGGTGGCCGCATCGCTCACCGGCGCCATCATCGTCTCCATCGACCCGCGCTCAAAGGGGGGCAAACTGAGCTACCAGATACGGGACTCAGGCTCAAAGGGGATATTTCTCACCAATGAATTCACGCCCGATGTGGAGGCAGTCCTCAAGGAGACGCCCGACGTAAAAGTCCTCGGTATCTCCTATAAAGATGGTTTTGAAGAACCGATCAACGACCGCTATCCGAACCTCAACGAAATCATCGACGGGCCTCCCTCCCCTCCTCCCGATAACAGAAACAGGGACGCAAACTCACCATTTCAGATCATTTACACATCGGGAACGACAGGGGATCCGAAGGGTGTGGTCATAAAGTCTCACCGGATGCCGATGTTCAAGCTCCTTGCCCAGCTCATCTGGCAGTATACTGAAAATGATAAACTTTACACGGGTCTCTCCCTCACGCACGGAAACGCCCAGGCCGTGACCGTTGTCCCCTCGCTCATGCTGGGAATACCCTCGGTCATCAGCCGGAAATTTACGAAGAGCAGAATCTGGGACATCTGCAGAAAACACGGTGCGACGAGCTTTTCCCTCCTCGGCGGTATGATGATGGGAATCTACAGCGAACCGGCCAGGGGAAACGACGGTGACAACCCGGTCCGGCTGGTTCTCAGCGCGGGAACCCCTGCCCCCATATGGAACGATTTCGAGCGAAGATTCAATGTCAAAATTCATGAATGGTACGGCGCCATCGAGGGTGGATTTGCCCATAACCCTCCTGGTACCGGTCCGATCGGTTCATTCGGCAAACCGATCGAGGGAATAATGGAGATGCAGGTCGTCCGTGACGACGATTCCGAATGCGAACCCGGCGAGACAGGAGAGCTAATCTCCAGAACGATAGGCGCGAAGGAGGAGGTCCTCTATCACGGCAAAAAGGGCGCCTCCGAGGAGAAGACGCGGGGCGGCTGGCTGAGGACGGGAGATATGTGCCACAGGGATGAAGAGGGCTGGCTCTACTTCGATTTCAGAAAGGGCGGCGGCCTCAGGCGACAGGGCGACTTTATCCAGCCCGAAACCATTGAAAAGGTGCTCGCAGAGCTTCCCGAGGTCTCCGATGTCTGTGCCTACGGTATCCCCGCGGAATCGGGCGCACCCGGCGAGAGCGACATCGTTGCCGCCATCGTCCCCGTCGCCGGCATGACGATCGTGCCGGAGACAATATTCGAGGCCCTTTCGTCCGGCCTCGACAACAATTCCGTGCCCTCCTATCTCCAGGTGGTTGATGAGATTCCCAAGACCGCATCGGAAAAGAATCTCGACCGCATCCTGAGAGACGACTTCGCGAAGGAGGCGCCTAATATCCATGCCCTTTCCGACTACCGGCACCAGGCGTAACGGAGAGTATATGGTCGGGTAAGTAGAGAGAGGTGAGACCGATGAAGTGGATCCAGCATTTCTATTCGAAGATCGTGTGGCGCATCATAAAAAACAGAAGCGGCTACACGAAAAGAGAAATCGATGAACTCAAGAAAACGAAATGGCTCCCGCAACTGACCGATATCTCGAGGGGCTTCTACTGGTTCAGGGCCGAGATGGTCAAGACGAACCGCTGTTCCGTGGGATGGAAGAAGGGAGATTCTCTCTACTTTGACTTCACGGGGATGCTCATCACCCGAAAGAGCCCGAAGCTCATCTGTCCACACGCCATCGCCGCTCTCTCACCGGTAATGTATACCTGCCTCGACAGGATCGGGAGGGGCGCAGATCCCAAAGAGATGCAGTTCGATCATGTCTGCTGCACCGATCCGGGATTCGACAAGAAGGGCCTCGGAAACAATGTGATGAAGGTTACCTGCGAACGGATACCGCTTTGGGATTATCTCAGAAACATGATTGCCCTTCAGCCATATCTTTTCTTCTATTCGCGGAAGGCCCGCGGGACGGAACCGGGAGGGATTGAGTGATGACAACATACGACGAAACATCGAAAAAGAGAGAGCACGAGGTCATACCTGACACCTGGCCGAACCCCTTCGATCCCGATGCCGTTTCGGCGGCGGGAAGGCTCCTCAAGGGATACCCCATCACGGAAGAGGAACGAATCGCCTTTCTGCAGTCGAAAAAACGGATCGGCAAGATCCTCGGAATTGAGAAGTACCGGGATTACACAATCATTGCCGAAATCGTCGAGTCGACGGCATGCATCGCCGGTCACCGGAGGGGCGACAGATTCTGCTTTGACTCGAAGGGATGTCTCCTCGCTGAGAGAACAAAGGGCCCCGTCTGTGCACGGCTCCTGAACAAGATCTGGTACCGCCTGATCATGATCATGGACCGGATGGCGGACGGGACGGCAGATTACATAGGAAACGGTACTTTCGAGGGAGAACTCCCCGAGGTGCGCATGACCTGTTACGGGGCCGATTTTCCCTACGGGGACTGCGGGCAGGTCCTCATGAAGGTCACCGTTGAGAAGGAAACCTGAAAGAATTTTGGCTATTACCATACGGAGAGGATTACGCCATGGCAAAGATACTCGAGCGATATACCGGAGCGCATCTTCCGCTCACCCAATGGCCGCGCTTTGAATTCGAGATTGAAAAGTGCACCCACTGCAGGGCCTGCTACGAGTCCTGCCCCACCTCATGTATTCAATGGGACGAGGTCAACAAAATCCCCTATGCCACCGGATACGGGGACATAGAACTCGCCTGCCTCTCGTGCAACAATTGCGAGGCGGTCTGTCCCGCACAGTGCATTCGGACGAGGGGTGAATACCGCGTGCTGCACGGGAGGTACAAAACAGTCGAGGAACGCTTCGGCGAGATGTATCCTCCCTGTCCCTTCGGAGAGGGTGACCTGACACGGAACTTTGCCGATATCGAAGCGGAACTGACGGAGACGGAGAAAGTCATCTACCGGCGACGGAGCATCCGACTCTTCAAAAAGAAACCGGTTCCGAAGGAGCTGCTGCAGCGGATCATCGAGGCGGCCCGTTTCGCGCCCTCCGCCGGCAACAACACCCCATGGAAATTTATCGTCCTTACGAACAAGAAACTGATTGAAAAGATAGACAGACAAAGTACCAAACTTCTCGACGTGGTTAAGTGGATGTATGCAAGAAAAAGTCTCTGGAGGACGATCGCCGTCACCCTCTTCAGCTACCTTCAGGTGAACAACATGGATCAGCGGCCGATCGCGGCGATCGAAAAGGCCCATCAGATCGGGGGGTCAATCACCTGGGGTGCGCCGGTGGTCATATACGTCCTCGCCGACAGAAGGGCCATCGGAAGTGCCGATCTGGATACGGGACTCGCCGCCGAGAATCTGGTCCTTGCCGCCCATTCCCTGGGACTCGGGACGTGCTTCATCGGCCTTACCTCGAACGCACTGAAATACATGCCCTGGCTCAGAAAAGAACTCGGTATCACCTATCCCTACAAACTGGTAACGAGTATCTGTGTGGGCTATCCCCGGGGGAAGCTCGACAACCCCGTCTGGCGGGGAAAGGTCCCGATAGACTGGATCGAATAAAACAACTACGGTGAAACAAGGAGGGTTTGAAAAGAATGGATGATGTCTATGTGATCGGTATCGGAATGATTCGCTTCAACAAATACCCACAGGCGACGGTCACGGGTATGGCGAAGGATGCGGTTGATCTCGTGCTGAAGGACGCTGGCCTGGAGAAAAATGACATTCAGGCGGCCTATGTTTCGAACACCTTCTGGGGCATGTTTTCAAACCAGCACTCCATCAGGGGGGAGGTAATGCTCTGGCACATGGGTATCGACAAAATACCCATCGTCAATGTCGAGAATGCCTGCGCCGGTGCTTCGACGGCCTTTCTTCTCGGCTACACGGCCATAAAGGCGGGGATGCACGATGTGGTCCTTGCCCTCGGTTCGGAAAAGATTACCCATGAAAACAAGGCGCTTTCGCTGGGGGCCTATGCGAGCTGCATGGATGTGGAGCACTTCGATGAACACATCAAGATGTTTGAAGAGGTGAGTAAACAGATAAAGGTCACTGTTCCCGAGGGACAGACACCGCCCGGTGAAGGACGGAGCATCTTTATGGACGCCTACGCCATGGGAACGAGGTGGCACATGGGTAAATACGGCTCCACCCAGCGGCAACTGGCCGTCATCTGCGCCAAAAACCACTGGCACGGGTCACTCAATCCCCTCTCCCAGTATCAGCAGGACATGACCGTCGAAGAGGTGCTCGCCGACAGACCGGTGGCATGGCCCCTGACAAGGGCAATGTGCGCACCCGTGGGAGACGGAGCAGCGGCAGCGATTCTCTGTTCGGCCTCATATCTTAAAAAACTAAACGATGCCAGGCCGGTGAAGATCAGGGCGGCAGTTCTGGGCTCCGGTTCGGACAGGGAACTCGATGGTCCCGATATCGGCGAGCGTCTCTCGAGGCAGGCTTACGAAATGGCGGGCCTGGGTCCCCAAGACATCGATCTTGCGGAGCTCCACGACGCAACGGCCTACGGCGAATTGCACCAGGCCGAGGTCATGGGATTCTGCCCCGTCGGTGAGGGTGGAATCTTCGCCGAAACGGGTGCCACAAAGCTTGGCGGGACGATGCCCATCAATACGAGCGGCGGTCTGGAATGCCGTGGTCATCCAATCGGCGCCTCGGGTCTTGCACAGATATACGAGATCGTGCACCAGCTCCGGGGAGAGGCGGGAAAACGTCAGGTTGAGGGTGCCAAGATAGGTCTCACCGAAAACGGCGGAGGGAACATCGGCGTCGAGGAGGCATCGATGGCAATCCACATCCTTGAGAAGGCCTGAGATACAAAGCATGATTGTAATCGACTGTTAGAAAAAACGGGGAAAGACTCCCGATGAAAAAGGATTCTCAAAGCCGGAAATTGAAGGGGTGGTTCTATTTCCTGAAGGACCTCAACTGAGCGCTCGCAACCCTGGAGGTCTTCCAGGACATGACGGGACGAAAAGACGACACCCTGTTAAAGGCCGCAACCGGTTTCGAGGGGGGCCTCGTGGCAAACGGTTCAACCTGCGGGGTAGTAACGGGCGGAGCACTTGGCCTTGCCCTTCTGCATGAAAAGGACCTTGCAAGAGGCGGACATGCCGCCGAGATTGCCGTCATCGCGCGAATCCGCGAGTACATCGAATGGTTCGAGAAGGAGTTTGCCACCACACAATGCAGTGAAAGAATGGGCGTCGATTTCTACAGACCGGGTGGACAGATACGCTACCTCCTTCCCGGTGACAAGGTGGGCCGCTGTTTTCTGCAAATCAGACGGGCGGCGGGGAAACTCGACTCCCTGTCGAGAAGAGCGCTCCCCGATGAGGAGAAGTTCCCCGACATCGAAACGGACGGAATTCCCCATTGTGCGACTCCCGTTCTCGAGGGCATAGGCAGAAAAACCGGTGTCAGCGATCCCCTTCTCGAGCGTCTGTCCTTTATCTTTGACGGCGGGGTCGCCCTGACGGGGGGGATATGCGGTGCACTGGCCGGATCGATCATGGCGATCAACCTGATTCTGGGCATGAACACTCGAAGGATGAACTACACCGATATAATACGAGATTTCCTTATCGGCCACATCAATCTCCTTCTCGAAACACCCCGTTCAATGCCCGAACCCTTCGGGGTGGGAAGAGACATCGTGCGGGGATTCAGGGAAAAGGCCGGGTCGATCAACTGCCTCGATATCACGAAACGGCGATTCGAAAACGGAAAGGACTTTATCGAATACAGAAATTCCTCCGATCGCTGCAGAGAATTGATCGAATTTTCCATAGAAGGGACATCGAAGGTCATTGAGGGCCTGATAGGACGCACGGCATGATGGGAGCGTGACAGTGACAAACGTATTTATAACGGGTGTCTCGGGCTACTTCGGAGCGAAGCTGGTTTCTCTTTTTGACTCGAAGGAGGATATACAAACCATCGTCGGAGTTGATGTAAATCCTCCCGGTTTTTCATCGAAAAAGCTGCAATTCATACGGCACGATGTCAGGAACGACATGGAAACACTCATAGGCCGCTGTCATATCGACTGGGCAATCCACACGGCCTTTATCCTTCCGCCCCTTCACGACAAAGCCCTCATGGAGGACATCAATATAAACGGGACGAGAAATTTCCTGAAGGCCTGTGAAAAGGCGAAGGTGAAACAGATACTGCACTGCTCGTCCACAACCGCCTACGGCTTTCACCAAGACAACCCACCCCTTCTCACCGAGGAAAGTCCTCTCAGGGGAAATGACGACTTCACCTATTCGAAGAACAAGAAGGAATTAGAGTTGGTGGTGAGGGAATTCAGTGAGTTGCACCCGGAGATTGTGCTGACAATCGTGAGGCCCTGTTTTGTCGTCGGCCCCGGATTCGACAACCCCCTCTCACGATACCTGTTAAAGAAGGTAGTCCCCCTTCCCTTTCGTACTGCTCCCTTCCAGTTTATTCACGAGGACGATCTCGCGGAGATCATCTACCGACTCCTCAAGGAGAAGAAAAAGGGTGTCTTCAACCTTGCCGCCGACGGTACCATGAACTTTGACGAAATGGTCCATACTCTCGGCAACTGGCTCATCAGGCTGCCCGTAGCCGTCATGTCACCGATGAACAGCCTGATGTGGTTTCTCCGCCTGAGATGGATCACCGAATTTCCAAGCCCGGGGTTGAATCTGGCGCTCTATCCCTGGATTGCGAGTAATGAAAAGATAAAGAGGGAACTCAACTATCAATTCAAGTACACGACGCGGGAGGCATTCGAAGACTTCGCCCATCACGTCAGGACAACCTGAGTTTTTTAAAACAGGATTCGACAAGGGGAGAAATGAATGAAATTAAACTTCACAGGCAAAACGGTTCTTATTACAGGAGCTTCCATGGGAATCGGCAGGGGACTGTCCCGGTGCTTTGCCGAAGACGGGGCGAATCTTGCCATCACGGACCTCTCATCGGAGGAAGAAAACCTGAAAAGCCTTGCCGATGAACTTTCATCTTCCTACGGCATAAAAACATGGACCTTCACCGCCGACCTGACCGATCCAAAGGGTCCGGAAACACTCTACCGGAAGGTCATAGAGAAAACAGGCGGTGTTTTCGGACTGGTAAATAATGCGGGAATCTGCTGGTGGGGTCCCTTCGCCGACATGCCCTTCGAAGACCGTCTTGAAAGGATGATATATCTCAACTGCATGGCCTACGCTAAATTATCGCGCCTCGTCTTGCCTTCCATGATAGAGAAAGATGAAGGTGCTATTCTCAACGTATCCTCCGTTGCCGCTTTTCAGCCCCTTGCAAACATGGCGCTTTACTCAGCCACAAAGGCATTCACCCAGTCTCTCTCCGAATCGATCCTCTACGAACTGCCGCGGAAAAGCAAAATAGTCGTATCCACGCTGAATCCGTCATTTACGAAAACCCGTCTTCTGAAAGACGCCTGCATGCCTGATGATTTTATCCCTTTCTGGGTGTCCTTCAAAGAGGTTAGTGCGGTTGCAAAAGCAGGATATCGTGCCTTCAAAAGAGGTAAAATGCATTATGTCGTCGGCTGGCAGAATAAATATTTTCATCTCTTCTTTCCCCGACTTCTCCCCCGGAAGGCAGTCAACCGGACATCCTGGTTCCTTTGCCATCGCTGGTCCGACATTCCGTTTCCGAAGATAGCCGGATTTATAAGAGGCAGATAAAATAAAAGATAAAAGTTTTTTAATCAGGAGAAATTCGATACTATCCAAAATAAGATCAGATAAAGGAGGGGTATTATGTCGAAGATTTACGGCGGTCATCTGGTGGCCAAATATCTTAAGGATGTGGAAGGGATAGACACCATTTTCTCTCTCGTTGGGGGTCATATTGACAAAATATATGACGGATGTTTTGAACAAAATCTCAAAATTATCGATGTACGGCACGAACAGGCGGCTGCAATGATGGCACAGGCATGGTCGGTCTGTACCGGCAAACCGGGTGTATGCCTCGTCACCGCGGGCCCCGGTTTTACCAATGTCCTCACCGGCGTTGTCAATGCCTCTATGGAGAATGCACCCCTGGTGGTATTGTGCGGCACGGCACCGGTCAGGGACTGGATAAGGGGCGCCCTCCAGGACATGAAGCAGGCCGATATGATCAAGTCAGTCGTAAAGTGGCACGAGATCTGTTACGACATCAAACGCATACCTGAGTATCTTTCAACGGCTTTCAGACAGGCAGTTTCAGGCCGTCCTGGTCCCGTATTCCTTGAACTGCCGCCTGACATACTGAATATAAAAGTCGACGAAGATACTTTGCCAGCGGTAAAAAAGGGAAGCACGGTGTACCGATTCCGGCCTGATCCTTCATCGATTCTCGAAGCCGTCGCTCTCATCAATCAGGCGCAACGACCCGTGATTCTCGGAGGTAACGGCGTCTGTTGGAGCGATTGTGACAGGGAGCTCGCTGAATTCGTTGACAAGACGGGGGCTTCCTTCTTTCTCATGAATGCCGGGAGGGGTGCCCTCCCCGACGATCATCCCCAGTCAATCTGGGATGGCGGCATGTCCGCCGCCCTGACCGCTTTCGCCATGACCGATTGTGTGATTTCCCTCGGTATCAGGATGAACTGGCTTCAGATGTATGGCGAGACCTTTCCCCAGGCAAAAGTTATTCGGGTCGATGTGGAGGCGAGCGAAATCGACCGAAATCGAGCATCCGATGTGGGTCTCGTCGGTGATATCGGGCTTACACTCCGGGACATAAATCGCCTTATTGAAACAAAAGACCGCTCTGACTGGGTAAAGATGCTGAAGGACAGCTATCTTCCGCTCGTTGCAGATGAAATTGCGGCACGTGAGACGCCATCGGACCCGATACATCCCGCACGGCTTGTGGAACAGATACGAAAAGCCGTTGGTGATGACGCGATTTACGCAGTCGACGGCGGTGATGCCTCATACTTTGGCCTCGTGGGGCTGAGAGCTCAGGAAAAATCATTTGTAATTCCCGGCTCGGGCGGGCTTTTCGGCTGCCTGGGAACGGGGATACCCTTCGGTATCGGCGCAAAAGTGGCGCGGCCCGACAAAACCGTTGTTGTCATAACGGGTGATGGGTCCTTCGGACTCAACGCGATGGAATTCGATACAGCAGCACGTCATGCAATCCCATTTGTCTGTATTATCTGTAACGACAAGGCATGGGGCATGATCAAGCACGGCCAGGAAATGGTCTACGGAAGCGACCGGCTCATAGGTTCGGAGCTCACGTCCGGAAATTACGAAAAGATGGTCGAGGCTTTAGGCGGATACGGAGAGCTGGTTGTGAAAGATGAAGACATCATACCCGCCGTGAAAAGGGCCCTGGAATCGGGAAAACCGGCCTGTATCAATGTGCTGACAGACCCGACGGTCACCAGCCCGGCAACACTGCTTCTGGTTGACGGACTGAAGATGGAGTAAAAAAAATGAAGGCACTTCAATTTTCCGTAACTATTCCTCAGTGGGTGGCACTGAAGGCCCTCGGGCTCGCGACCAAGAAGTTGTTCTACACGGGGCCGCTCGCCACGGTGAAGCTCTCGGAGATACCGGAGCCTGCCCTCCCCTCCGGGGAGTGGGTAAAGATAAAAACGCTCCTCTGCGGCTTCTGCGCCAGCGATCTCAATCTGCTTTTATTAAGGGACTCGCCGAGTGCCAGTCCCTTCACCTCTTTTCCCTGTACCATAGGGCACGAAATCTGCGGTGAGATCGTTGAGACAGGTCCTGATGTGAAGGAATTAACGGTGGGTGATGTGGTCACCATCTTCCCCCAACTAAGCTGCGCGGCGCGGGGAATCGATCCACCCTGCCGTGCCTGCAGAACCGGGCGGGTGGGAAATTGTGAAAATTTTGCAGAGGGAGCTCTCCCTCCCGGGATGTTCAACGGTATCTGTCGGGATGTAGGGGGCGGCTTCGGAGAATACTTCGTGGCTCACCAAAGCCAGGTATTCATAATTCCTGAAGAATTGTCACATGAGGAGGGAGCGCTCATTGAACCATTCTCCGTCGGCGTTCAGGCCGTTACCGACAATAGACCGCAAAGGGGAGATCAGGTACTTATTATCGGAGGCGGTGTAATCGGCACCATGATTGTCAAAACAATCAGGGCACTCGATATCGACTGCCGGATAACCGTCTCCGAACCCTCGGCATTTCAGGCCGAGCTTATCAAAAAGGCGGGGGCCGACGAGGTCATTTCCGATGGAGACCTTTTCTCCCATACGGTAGGAATAACGGGCGCAAAACGATACAAACCTCTGATAGGACCCGATATACTTATGGGAGGTTTCAACAGGATCTTCGATGTCGTGGGAAATTCGAAGACGCTGAATCAGGCATTACGATCTCTGGCCGTCGAAGGGGTTCTGAGCATCGTTGGGATCGGCCATGATGTAAAACTTGATCTTACCCCCCTGTGGCTTAAACTTCAGACCATACGGGGCGTTTTCGCATGCGGGTACACCGGTGCCTACGGAGAAGAAAAACATATTTTCCAGGTAGCGATAGATCTGGTAAAGGAGAAAAAAGTCGAGATAAAGGATATGGCCACCCATACCTTCCGCATTGAAGATTTCGATAGAATGATCGAGGTCAACCTCGACAAGGCACGAAACAGGGCCGTCAAGACCATGGTATCGTTCAGATAGAAAAAGGGGCAAGAATGAAAATACTTGTAACAGGTGCAACGGGTTTCATAGGATTAAACCTCTGCAGAGAACTCTCAAAGAGAGACTTCGCGGTAACTGCCCTTGTCCTCCCCGGTGAGGATGTAAGCGAGATAGAGGATCATGTTGTGAGGATTCTCTACGGCGATATAACCAATCCTCCCAGTCTCGAAGGTATTTCGGAGGATATCGACGCCGTGTTCCACCTCGCCGCCAGGGTAACCGACTGGGGATCGCCAAAGGCATTCTATTCCACCATTCTGGAAGGGACCCGGAACCTCCTCGAAGAATGCTCCGGAAAGGTGTCACGGTTTCTCTATGTGAGTTCGATGGCGGCCTGCGGCCTGGGAAGACATCTCGAGGACCTGACGGAAAAAGATGAGGCCCTCAAGTCGGGTGTCCCTTACAACGATGCGAAGCTCGATGCGGAACGACTGGTGCAATCATACCGCGGCAAGGTAAAGACCAGCTATACGATAGTGAGACCGGCAAACGTGACAGGCCCCGGAAGTGTCTGGGTCAGGGACATTATCGAGCGATACCGGGGACTTTTCGTTCCCTTGATCGATAAGGGTAAATACAGTGCCAGCCTCATATATATCGACAACCTGGTGGACGGGATAATTCTGGCAGGAACCATGGATATAGCAAAGGGGAAGACCTATTTTCTGTTAGATGACTGGTCCGTCACTTGGAAACAATACGTGACGGACCTCGGCTCGATCATAGAGAGAAAGCCCTTCGGAAGTATCTCCTTCAAAACGGCATGGACTATTGGAGCAGTTCTTGAGAAAATCCTCACGCCTCTCCATATCAGACCTCCCGTCACACGGCTCGCAGCGGGAGTGATGGGAAGAAACAATGATGTGAATGCCTCGCTGGCACGGAAGGAGCTTGGATGGAATACCAAAGTCTCCTATGAAGATGCCATGGAAACAATTCGCCTCTGGGTATTGGAAAATATGGTCTGACACCGTGGTCTGAAGGTCATCTTTCTTAATCGCTCAGGGCTCCATCTACCGAAAATTTATCAGATAGGCATTGTTAAAAATGGACCGGTAAAGGGAGTATTTAATTCTGAAATTGCCGCAGCGGGGAAACAGTTATCTCTCTGTTTTCAGTCATCATTTTCTCTGCTCTTAGAAGTAAGCAAGTTCACGATTTTTAACTTGAGAGGAAAGGAGTAAATATTATGGAAGACATATATTCCCAAAAACCGTGGTTGAAATTCTACGACAAACACGTTCCTCAGAATCTTGAATACCCGGAAAAGACCTACGCAGAGGTCTTTCGGGAGGCTGCTGAACTTGTTCCTGACAGGGTCGCCCTGTATTACATGGGCAAAGGTATCGCCTTTCGTGAACTTGACACTCTTTCAAACAAGTTTGCACATTTTATCAAATCCAAGGGACTTAACCCCGGAGATGTGGTAGGGGTCAATCTTCCCAATATCCCTGCATATTATATCTCCATTTTGGGTATCCAGAAGGCGGGGTGTGTCCTTACGGGGGTGAGCCCCCTCCTCCAGCCCGAGGAGCTCGAATTTCAGCTTAATGACTCCGGCGCAAAGATACTTGTTACGCTGGACATTCTCTTCGATAAGGCAGAGGAAGCGGTTCCGAAAACCGGTGTTACGGCCGTGGCCGTCGCCGAGATTGCGGATTTCCTCCCCCCTGTAAAAAGAATTCTCGGAAAACTGTTGAAGAAGATCCCCACCGGAGCGGTAAATCCCATACCGGGTATCGAGGTCGGGAAATATATGGACTTCCTTGAGGAGATGCCGCCTGAGCGAGTCGAGGTGACAATAACACCGGACGCCCCAATGCTGATGCAGTATACGGGGGGAACCACCGGTCCTCCGAAGGGGGCCGTTCTCACACACAGAAACCTTGTGTCTCACATCACTCAGATGAGTGTCTGGATGGATATTAAAGTTGGCGATGAAGGCAACGTAATGTCCGCCTTTCCACTCTTTCACCAGGCGGGTCTCTTTCTGGGGTTGATCACCATGTCTCTCGGGATGACCCAGGTTGCAATACCGAACCCGCGGGACCTGAAATTCATCGTTTCGGCAATGAAAAAATACAAACCAGTCGCGATGGTAAATGTTCCCACCATCTTTATGGAACTGATGAAAAGGCCGGATTTCCGTGCCCTCGATTTCTCGGGGCTTGAGTGGTTCCTCAGTGGTGCGGCCCCCTTTCCTCCTGAATACATAAAGGAATTTGAGGGGATCGTGGGAAAAAGCAAGCTTGTGGAAGTTCTGGGAATGACCGAGACGAGTCCCGTCATAGTAAGCCTGCCACGCTACGGGAAAAAGAAACCGGGATCGGTGGGGATACCGCTTTCTGACACGGAGGTGAAGCTGGTAGACCCGGAGACGGGGAAGCTGGCACCTCTGGGAGAACCGGGAGAGTTTGTGGCCAGGGGGCCCCAGGTTTTTACCATGGGATACCACAACAGACCTGAGGATAATGCCAATACGTTGAGAGACGGCTGGATATACACGGGCGACATCTGCGAGATGGATGAAGATGGATACTTCTACGTCGTGGACAGGCTGAAGGACATGGTCATCGTTTCGGGATTCAAGGTTTTCACCCGCCCGTTGGAT
>JAFGBH010000014.1 GCA_016933215.1 Deltaproteobacteria bacterium
CTCTCTTGTTCTCCACCGCACACCTCCAAGTTCTTCTTTATTTATCTCTAACTTTTCGGTGTGTCCATCACTTTGGGGGAACTGCATTATAAATATTGATTTTGACTTTAGGCTTACCTATATTGCCCTTATTGGCTGTTCACCGATATTGATCTATAGATTCATGTCAAAGAAGCAACAGTTCAGATTTCATATACTAAGAAGAATAGACTGGTTTACGCTTATCTTCTTTGCATCAATGTTTATCCTGATGGAAAGTGTATGGCAGACTGGCTTTTTTCAAAATCTAATGTCAAACCTTTCACTTGAAATGACAAACATTGTAGTCATTATAATAAGTTCAGTCATTGTAAGTCAGTTTATATCAAATGTGCCGATGGTTGCGCTGTTTTCGCCGCTCATTATCTCTGCAGGCGCAGGCAGTAAAGAATTAATGGCGCTCGCAGCCGGCTCTACAATTGCAGGGAATCTTTTCATTCTTGGCGCAGCAAGCAATATAATAATAATCCAGCATGCAGAAAAAGAAAATAAAGGCGAAAGCATCACCTTTCTTGAATTCGCAAGAGTCGGAATCCCCTTAACAATAATCAACGTATTCGTTTATTTATTATTTTTGGGTACAATATAAAAATACAGATAATTACTTGACATGATGGGGGTTATTTGCTTGTACCAAATTCAGCAATCTCTTCTTCCTGAAACAGGTAAAACTTGAATTGGATTATTTGTCGAGGATTATAGATGAGAATAAGCAATTGGGTTAACGCTCACCCTATTTTATACCCAGCCATTTTTGGGCTACACCAACATCACTAAAGACTATAGTAATAACATTGGGAGATTTTGATTCATTCATTTTCTTGTAGAGCTTTGCTAATCCCCAGATTTCTCTATTCCTGCCTGATATGACGATTGCGCAGCGGTAAGACTTTGCCTTTTTTGCAAGTTTTTCTTTCTGCTCGATTGCCTTTAGCATTCCATTGTCGGTGATAGTAACAATAGAATCGGGCTTAATCTCAAACAATACATCGGGGCCCGTCATGATGCGATCATCATTAGCAAAAGCAGTTTCGTAGTCTAACAGATCGTTATTGGTCATCCTTCCGGAGGCAATTACATGAACAAGCCGCCCTTCATTCTCCACCGTATATTTAATCGGCATATCGGTTCCCTATACATATAAAAATCACAACAAATAAACATCGCATAAAATATATCCTATTGAGATTTACCTTTCATGAGTCAAAATCGAAAAAATCGTTACCAGTACTTGGTTTTTTGCTGATTTTCGATGAAGATTTGCGGTGGCAATGAAGCATTCTTGCTCTTGATCGATTCCAAAGACTAGCAGGCGGAGCAAATAAATCACAACCTACTCATTTGAAAATCTATTCCTCACGATCTTTCGAGTTCTTCATGCATTTTGACGAAAGTCCTTCGACAGAGCCCCATGCCGAGTGTTGGGGACAGTCTATGCATTCCCCACACCAGTTTCCACCAGGACGGAATGACAATGATAGCTGTATTCTTCGCAACAGCCTTTAACGCCTTTGAGGCCACCTCATCCGGTTCCATGGGCCGGAACTTTTCCCACATGCTCAGGACTTTTTCACTCTTCACATCGTAGAGAATCCTACCGAACTTCCCTCCGTCAGCAAGGATGGAGGTTCGTACCGCCCCAGGGCACAGAACGCTAACCCGCACGCCGGAAAAAGCGGCCTCTACCCGCAGTGATTGAGAAAGTCCAATCACGGCATGCTTGGCAGTTGTGTAACCTATCATCCCCGCAAAGGGAATGATACCCGCGATGGAGGCTGTATTCACGATGTGCCCGAACCCCTGCCGTACCATCACCGGATAGGCGGAAAGCACCCCGTTGATCAACCCACACAGGTTTATGGAAATAATGTTCTGCCAGTCTTCACTGCTGTGAGAAATCGCATCTCCCCCCATGCCGATACCGGCGTTGTTAAACATGTAATCAAGCCGACCGGAACGGGCCACCGTGTTTTGAACGAGTCTTTCCATAGCGTGAAAGTCACGTGTATCAAGCTCAACTGCATGGACTGATGCCTTAGGAGTGCTGATCTCTTCTGCAACTTTTCTCGCAAGATCCCCCTGCAGGTCTCCAATGATTACCTCACACCCTTTATCGACCAATGCCTTGGCAAGTGACCGGCCTATCCCGGAAGCGCCACCTGTGACAATGGCGGTTGCTCCATGGAATGTTCGAATCGTTTTTTCTTGCATAATTCCCCTTGTGATTATCTCTATCACCCTGCATTTACTTTCGAATCAGGCCTGCCTCAAAGCTTATCCGGTAAACCGATTATCACAGTTCCCCTGCGTTACTACACATCAATTATATTCTTTGAATCAAAGAGCATGGACTCAAACTTTGGACTGAATTGATATGCCATTGGTTTTGAACTTATCTTTACATCCCTCAAAAACGTGCACATCTCATGGTTCCCACTCATCGTGAGCCGTGCACTGCTGCTCCGAAAGGATTGGGAAAACTGAATGGGATTGGTATAGAGATTCGCCATGAGCACGTTGCCGTTCTTCTTGGTATAGATTACTGTCCTGGAAACAGGCCCTGGTGCTGTGGTCAGCCATTTTCCCTGAAGGCTGAGGATAGGTGTTCCGTGTTCAGAGACATTGCAGGTTATGAACGTGTTTTCTTTCCTGAGTTCAATATCTGCAATGAATTTCGGGTACCCGCCCAGCGTTACTCCCCCCTGCATGGCAAGTTCGGAGGTGACAGGCAGGAAAAAAATGAACGCCTTCGGGGTATTGCGAAGCAGCTGATACATCATTGTCAACCCGGGAATACCTTTCTTTTGATATGTGATGGGGGCTGCAATGGAAAATTCATTATACGGCCCGATATCACAGGAGCGATATTCAAAAGCAGATAACGCAATCAGGCAGATCCCCGGGAATACTTCCACCGGATGCATCTCCTCAGAAGGGAGATGAGATCTAAGTCTCCTGGCGGATGCCGTGAAAATGGCCGTCATGGAAGTACAATCATAATAGAATATGGGGAGCGGTACATTAAACTCCTTATTGATCCGCTTTAAAACACCATCAAAAAAGTTATCTTTCTTTGGTTTTCGCATATTATTCCCCTCCTTCCTTCCCTTTCTCAAAAAAGTACGTGTTGATTATCCTTCGACGTTTAACTGATCGATGAACTCGATCTTTCTCATAGGCGACGAACCGAGCAGTGTCTTCATCTGCTGGGCGTCACGAAACCGCTTTTCCTGGCCGTAGTCTTTCATGTACCCATATCCGCCCAGAGCTTGTATGCCGTCGGTAGTGACATGACAGGCGGATTCCTGGACGTGGAGTGCTGCGGCCTTAGCGCAAACATTCCATCCGTATGTTTTCTTCTCGATTGCATGGCAGGCTTCACTGACGGCCATGTTGGCTATGTTCATCTTTATTGCCATGTCCGCCAAGATCATCTTCATTTCCGACCAGTTGACAATGGGCCATCCGCCCTGCTCTCTTTCATTACAGTAGGCCAGCGCATCTTCGAAAGCGCCTCTCATAATTCCGAGGGACATAGCTGCCGCTGCAGCGTTCATCATGTTGGAAGCATCTTCAAAGTAGGTCTTTCCTTCTCCTTCATTGCCGATCAGAGTGGCTTCAGCATTATTCAGTTTGACGTCAGCAGCAGGGCATGCATGAAGCCCGAGGCTGAAGATGGGGTCGCTTATCTTTACCTTTGCGTCTGAAAGATCCACCAGAAAAAATGAGTATCCATCCTGGCCAGAGATCCTGGCCGGAATGAGGGCTCGTGATGCAATACCGGCAAGAACTAGATAATTGACAGCCCCGGACAGCATGGGCCCATTCTTCCCCTTAGTCGCTAGTGGGAGACTCGAGTGTTCCGATGGATTACTGTAAGCCGGAAAGGCAATCAGGAGATCCTTGGGACCGCCTGCAGAAGATGTGATATTCCGCAGCACATCTTCTCTCCCAGCTCTTATGATTATCTCCTGGGAAAGGGTGGATGTGAATATAATGGAACCAAGACTGGCATCCATCCGGCAGAGACACTCGAGGATCACGCATAGTGCGCTGATCCCCTGTCCGATACCACCCAAGTCTTCAGAAAGTGTTATGCATAGGAATCCAACCCCATGGGCCTTTGCGAGGATATCGTTATTGAAAGGCCCGAACGGAAATCGATCGCCTTCCTCCCTATGAGGCGACAATTCCTTGCTTGCGAAACTCGAAGCAAGGTCCTCAAATGATTTCATCTCTTCATTCAGCAAAATAATCATATTCCGTCCTCCCTTCCTTCATTAAAAACCCGAGCCTGCGAAAAGAAGGGTGCAATGAGGCCTTTAAACAACGTGACTCTATTCATCTGGTTTGAGCCTTCATATATCTGCAACAATTTGGAATCCCGCAGGCGTTTCTCCACTCCCTGATCATGGCGCAAACCCGCCTCACCCATGAGGTCCATGGCAAGTTGGCAATTTCTGATACCCAGATCTGACCCCGCGACCTTCGCAAGGGAAGACGTCCCTGATGTTAAATTCACATCCTCGGATTTCTTCATATGCAAATACATTGTACTCATTGCCCAAGTGGTCATATTCATGTTCAACATGGGCGAGAGCATCTTGAAAAATGATTTAGGCATGTACTTTAGGTAGTAAAAAATTGGTTTCATCTGAAGCATTTCATAGATTCCGCGGTGAGAGTTTGCATTGTTTGCTTCTATGTATGCGAGCCTCCCAAGAACCACATTTTTATACATCTCTGCCAGCAAGCATTGTGCCCACTCATGGTTGATGAGCAACTTTCCTTTCACTTCAGTCTCGGAAGCAAATTTCAAGGCCTCTTCCAAAGCCCCTCTGGCCACCCCTACACCCATTGCACATACACCGGCCTTACTCGAAGAGGCTAACATATCGAAGTGCTTCATCATAACCTCCTCTTGGGACCTCCCGGTGAACTTTTTTATGCTGTATGAGTCGATAAGAACCTGATCATCCGGAATGAAACAATCATCGAAAATGATCTCGCTGGCAGGGCACACACGCTGTCCCATCTTATCTTCATGGCGGCCGAGGGAAAATCCCCTGGTGCCTTTTCGTACCACAAGTTCGATCATGGCCTGAGACGGCTTTTTCAGATCCGTATATGCATAAAAAACCGTCCACTCGGAAACATGGCCCATGGAAATGAATACTTTCCTCCCATTGATAACATAGCCGCCATTGACCCGTTCTGCTCGGCATACGACCTTGCCTCTGTCAACCAGCTCCATATCTTCAACATCGGTTCCTGCACCCGGCTCTGTTATGGCAAAGGCTATAAGGCACGGCCCGCCATTCTTCTCCCCTTCAAGAACATCCTTTATTATCCTGTTGGTCACCCGCATATTGAATGATGTAAGCAGGCTCGAAAAACCGAGATAATGGACCATAACGACATTGGCGATGCCGACACAAGCGGATGCCATCTCCTCGATGGCGAAGCTAGCCGAAGGAAGGTTTTTCCCTTTGCCTCCGAACATCTTCGGGATCCACATGGTATATAGGCCCCAGTCGTTTGCCTTCTTCATGAGATCGTATGGGAGATAATCAGGGTCTTCGTGGGTTTTCCGATCAAGAGGGAGGGCATTCGGCCTGACCACCTCATCATTGAATTTTCGTACATACGCGACGATTTCCTTTGTCTCCTTGATTATGCCCTTGGGAAGTCTCGGCGCATATTCCAGTCCGATAGAAAAATCCCCAAATTTTGGAAACCTGTTAAGAATCGATTTTACCTCTGAATTTCGAATCATACACACCTCCTTTTTTCAGGGATATTAAAGACACGTCGTCGTGCACTTAAAATTAACATACCTGAATATAGTATATCATAATATAAAGAAAGTGACAACTCACTTTCTTTATAAATTTGCTTGTCCTTTATCTTTGCATGCATTATTATGAGGCTAAACTAAATAGACCGTTTTACCTATGGATAATGATCGTGAGAAAAATGAAAATAGAGAAGAATATCACCAGCGCAATACCGAAGCGTACCCGGCGAACACAAAAGGAACGCCGAATGGAGACCAGAAGTCGACTCCTTAATGCGACTATTGAAGCCCTGATAGAGCTTGGGTACTCGAAGCTTACCACGTCCGATATCTGCAGACGTGCCGGAATATCCCAAGGAGCTCTGTTCAAACACTTTTCCACAAAGGCAGATCTAATTGCAGCAGCGGCAGAGGACCTGTATCAACAGATTCTCGAAACAAGCCGGCGAAGAATAGCTGAGCTTCCTGATAAAGATGATAAGATAAGCGGAGGATTACAGGCCCTATGGCAGGCCTACCAGGATCCTAAGTTAATTGCCTCGCTTGATCTCCATACAGCTGCACGCACTGATCCACAGTTGCATTCAGTAATGCAGCCCCTAGTTGCACAACACTGGAAAAATATCATAAACATAGCAGGCGAGCTCTATCCACAATTCAGCAGTCAGAATGGTTTTGTATTTCTGGTGGACATGGTTATGATGGCCATGATGGGATTTCTCACGGAGAATCTTATTTCAGACAGATCTTCCATCCATGAAGAGCGTCTGGCATTCCTTGAAACCACAGTGAGACATTATTTATTTAGAGGATTATGAAGGTTTTTGTTGATAATTTTAATTTCTACCACCCATCAATACTGAAGATTAGGCGGGCGTACTAAAAATACTTTTTAAAACTCTATGCCCGCCCTGTCCTTGATGCCTGCAGCATAGTGATGCTTGATCTCTTTTACCTCGCTTACCATGTCGGCTATCTCGATAATTTCAGCGGGTGCGTATCTTCCGGTCAAAACAAGGTTTAGCTTCGGGGGTTTGTTTTTGATGATCTCCAGCACCTCTTCCAGCGATATGAGCTTGAAATCGATGACGACGTTGATCTCGTCGAGGATAATCATGTCGTAGCCTTCCGACATGATGAGTTCCCGCGCCCTTTCCAGGCCCTTTTGGGCCAGTTCTATATCTACCGGGGCGGGATTGTCTTTCATGACAAAACTGTCGAGACCATAGTTCTCCACTTTAAAATCGGGGAGATATTGTTCTGCGGCAATGATCTCGCCGTATTTTCGTCCCTTCATGAACTGGATCATGGAGACCTTGAATCCGTGACCAATGGCCCGTATGGCCTGTCCCAGTGCCGATGTGGTTTTTCCCTTTCCATTGCCGGTGAGGACCATCACAAGGCCTTTTTCATGTTTTGCTACTATTTCTTCGACCTTTTCGCCCATAATGAAACTCCTTTATTTCCGGGCAGGAATTTTTCTAATCCGGGGTTTCTCAAAAAATCACCATATTAATACATGTTCGCGTGATAATAACTGTTGGATTCCCAATCAAGTCGGGAATGACAGCCAACAGGAATTTATACTACTATGCAGGATAAAAACTGCTGGATTCCCGATCAGGTCGGGAATGACAAAATTTTATAGTTCCAAGATTTTATTAACCTATTGGCATGACAGCCAATAGAAATTTGTGCTCTTTGCGAGATTATCAAGGCTTCTTCAGGTATTTTTTCGCTATTTCCTCGGCGCAGGAGTAGGGGTCCGATTTTTTTTTCAGTAATTTGTCCACCATTGTGTCCATTTCCCCATCGGCAATAAGTGTTTCCAGAATGGGGGCAAGAATGCTCGACTGGAGGGCCTCGTTCAGCTCAACGACGGCTTTCCGACGGATACGGTCGCCGAGGAGTTCCTTTTCCACGAGATTTTCGTAATGACCCTGCACATTCTCCAGTAATTCTTCTATGCTTTTCCCGAACCCTTCCTTCTCGAACATGTCCCCGATCTGAATGATGGGTGGACGCCATCCGCCCGGGAAGGAATCGGCCATGTCGAGCATGTGCATGAGTTCCCGGTATAATTTACCCGTTCCATTGCGGTCGGCCTTGTTGATGACGAATACGTCGGCAACCTCAAGTATGCCCGCCTTTATCGCCTGTACTTCATCGCCCATTCCGGGGACGAGAACGACAATAACGGTGTGCACATGGTTCATTATCTCCACTTCCTGCTGACCCGTTCCCACCGTCTCAACAAGAATGACATCCTTTCCCATGGCATCCATTACATGTATGGCGTCACCGGCCGCTTTGGAAAGACCGCCCAGGGCACCCCTCGTTGCGAGGCTCCTCACAAAAACATCGGGGTCTTCGGCATGGCGCTGGAGACGCACCCGGTCTCCCAGAATGGCACCGCCCGTAAAAGGGCTCGTGGGATCGACAAGAAGGGCTCCGATTTTTTTATCTTTTTTCCTATACTGGGAGATGAAAGAATCAATGAGGGTACTTTTGCCGGCACCCGGCGCCCCTGTCAAACCGACCACATGGGCCTTTCCGGTGAAGGGAAAGAGGTGTTTGATGGTCGATTTCGCTCCCGGTACGTTGTTCTCTATATTCCGTATCAGGCGCGTGGCGGTACGAATGTCGCCGTTCCTGATCTTTTCAGCTTTTTTTATGTTCTCTTCGTCGTTCACGTCCGGTCTTTCTTACTGTATTTTAACGTTATCATGTATCCACTGGACGATTGAATCAAGCGTTGCCCCCGGCGTGAACACGGCCTTTATGCCCGCATCGTAGAGCATCTGAAAATCGTGTTCGGGAATCACGCCGCCGCCGATAACCGTTATGTCATCCGCCTCTGACTCTTTTAACAATTCTACCACCCGTGGAAAGAGGTAGCGATGGGCTCCCGAGAGACAGCTGAGACCGACGACATCCACATCTTCCTGCACGGCAGATGCCGCTATCTGTTCCGGTGTCTGATGGCACCCGGTATAAATCACCTCAAATCCGGCATCGCGAAAACACCTGGCAAGCACCCTGGCTCCTCTGTCGTGTCCGTCGAGTCCCGGTTTCGCAACCATAATACGAAGCTTCCTTTCCGCCATTTACCCATCCTCCCTGCGTAAATTCCTAATACATTGCCGGATCGCTGTATTCGCCGAATACTTCACGATATACGTCACATACCTCCTGAAGACTGGCGAGATTCTTGACTGCCTCGATACAATAGGGCATGACATTGTCCCCCTTTGTGCAGGCATTCTTCAGATCATCGAGGCTTTTCTTCACGGCCTTGCCGTCACGCTTTCTTTTCACCGCTTCCAATCTTTCCATCTGCTCCTTCTCAACACGATCTTCTATATCGAGGAAGGGAATTTCCTGCTCTTCGCCCGTGACATATTTATTGACTCCCACCATGATCTTTTCGTTCGATTCCAACTGCCGTTGATATTTGTACGCGGCATCGGCGATTTCCATCTGCGGAAATCCCTTTTCGATGGCCTTTACCATCCCTCCCATTTCGTCAATCTTTTCTATATACTCCCAGGCCTTTTCTTCCATCTCATTGGTCAGGGACTCAACGAAATATGAACCGGCCAGGGGATCGATGGTATTTGCCACGCCCGTTTCCTCGGCGATTATCTGCTGTGTTCTAAGTGCAATTTCCGCCGCATGTTCCGTGGGCAGACACCATACCTCATCGAGAGCGTTAGTATGGAGAGACTGGGTCCCTCCGAGGACGGCTGCAAGGGCCTCAACGGCGGTTCGAATAACATTATTGTAAGGTTGTTGGGCCGTGAGAGAACATCCCGCCGTCTGGGTATGAAACCGCATCCACCATGACCTCTCGTCCTTTGCCTTAAAGCGGTCACGCATTACCTTCGCCCATATCCTCCGGGCCGCACGCATCTTACATATCTCTTCAAAGAAATCGATATGGGAATTGAAGAAAAAGGAAAGTCTGGGCGCAAAGGCGTCCACTTCAAGGCCTTTTCTCCGTATTACATCCTCCACATACTCGATACCGTCCCTGAGGGTAAAGGCAAGTTCCTGCACGGCCGTCGAGCCCGCTTCTCGTATATGATAGCCGCTTATACTGATGGTGTTCCACCGGGGCACAAATTTCGCTCCAAATTCGACGGTATCGCTGATAATTTTAACCGACGGCTCGGGCGGGCACATAAAGGTCTTCCGGGCAATGAATTCCTTCAGCATATCGTTCTGAATCGTTCCGCCTATCTTTGTGAGAGGAACTCCCTGAATCTCCGCAGCGGCACAGTACATGGCCCACAGAACCGATGCGGGGGGGTTGATCGTCATAGATGTGGTGATCTTATCCAGGGGAATTCCCTCGACAAGTTGCATGAAATCCTCAAGCGTGTCGATTGCAACGCCGCA
>JAFGBH010000082.1 GCA_016933215.1 Deltaproteobacteria bacterium
TACTGAAAGAGGCCGAAAAGCAGGAGAGGATTGTAATAATTCGGCAAACCGACTGGCAGGAGGTGGAGTTTCCCGCCTCGGGATTTGTAACGCGCCGTTTTTTTCCGCCCGAAAACAGACGGATAATCGACAGCTCGGTAATCGCAATCGAACCGGGAACCGGCATACCCGCACGAAAGAATGTGAAAAATACCCAGGAGGTGCTCTGCGTCCTGAAAGGAGCGGTCGAGCTCTCTCATGGTGGGGAGGTGATTAAGCTTGAGGAAGGTGATTCCGTGCACTACTGGTCGATCCAGCAGCGGGAAATCATCTCGAACAGATCGGGGGAATTAGCTGTAGTTCTGTGGGTAGGCACCTTCTGATAACCACCGGACATCTGATTAACAGCAACAATATACGAAAGGAGTGAACGAATGATTACATTTAGCGAGCAACAACTGAAAGTTCCCAAGCTGGCACGGCCAGTTTATCTGGTGACGGCGGGACAGTCAAAGTTTGACCGGGCCTTTCCCGGCAAGCGAACAGAGGAGCTCTGTGTCGACGCGCTGACACAGGCGGCAGAGCTTATCAACAAAACTCCGGCTGAATTAAAGAAGTATATTCACACCTGCTATTACGGTCACTTTGCCGACCACTTCGGCGACCAGCTGCTTGGGGAAGCAGTGATCCATGACCGTCTCGGCCTTGATCCACTCGGAACCATCGGTGTCAAAACGGGGGGCGCCACGGGGGGATCAACCCTGTGGGAGGCCATAAAAGCTGTTGCATCGGGGTACTCCGATTGCACGCTCGCAATGGGCTGGGAGCGAATGGACGAGGTACCCACCGATGAGGGAAACTTCCTGATTTCCTGTGCCGCTGACAAAGACTGGGAAAGCCCGCTTGGACATATCTATACGGGATACTATGCAGTTATGGCCCAGAAATACTGGAAGGTCTTCGGAAAAGAGGAAGAATCCTTCAGAAAAACCCTTGCCGAAATAGCCGTGAAGCACCGCGGCTACGCTCGTTTCAACCCTTATGCGCACGGTCCCATGAAAATTACCGTCGAGGATGTCCTCAATTCTCCCATTGTCGCCTACCCTCTTCTGGCTCTCGACTGTTGCCTCATGAGCGTCGGTGCCGCCTGCGGTATCGTCTGCGATGAAAAAACGGCGATCGAACTCACGAAAAACACGAAGAACAAACCTCTGAGGATATGGGTTTCTGCAGGATCGCACACACTGAGACCAGCCGACCGACGAGACATGGATATTCCCCTCCTGCCGAATGAAACGGCCGATCAGTACAAGGATCTCGGTGAACGATTCCCCGGTGGTGACCGCTATCCAGGATTTACGGGATTTCTTGCGGCACGAATGGCAGCCTGGTACGGCTACCGTATGTGCGGCATTACCGATCCGATGGAAGATCTCGACGTCATCGAGTTGCATGACGCATTCACCATCAGCGACGTCCAGACCTATGAAGATATCGGCCTGAGACCCTATGGCGAGGGTCGTGACTTCGTCGAATCCGGTGATTGCTATCATACTAACCCCAAGACCGGTCAACCGGGAAGACTTCCCTCAAATATCTCGGGAGGTCTCATCGGCTGCATGCATGCCGTGGGTGCTACCGGCATCATGCAGGTCTTTGAGATTGCCACGCACCTCTGGAACCGCTGGGGCGAAATTCACGGTGATGATAAGCGCTGGAAAGAATTCGACAGGGAAAAGCCGGCGGACTGGACAGACCTTCAGGTCAAGGATGCCAAAAGAGCAATGGCAATAAGCCATGCGGGAGTGGGCTCACACGTAACGGCTACCATCCTGATGGATCCCGATAATCTCTTGAAAGAGGACGCATAAAAGGAGGAGACAAGCGATGAGTATGTTCGGACAGGTATATACAAAAAATAATCAGTATAAGATAAAAGGGGATTTTCATCATCTAACCCCTAATCAACCGATTCGGAATGCCGATGATGGATGGAAGCTCATGGGGGTAACCAATCCGCGCGATATGACCTATATTCATTCCTACGGAGGAGAAGCCATCTTCTTCGAATCACTGGGACAGGGAAAACTGATGGCAACGCGGTGTGATAATCCCGACTGCGAGGGACACGGAACGGTCTATCAGCCTTTCAGAATTCACTGCATGGACTGCCTGCGCAAGTGCACCGTTTTCGATATGACCGACCTGGCAAAAAAGTCTGCGAAGATTCATACATTCATGGTCTGTGAACGCTCAGGAGCCTTTAATATCCTCAACACCCCGATTAAATTTATCAACGTTGAATTTGAGGGTGTCGACACCATTCTGATGAGCTACCTGTCGATCGGGAACCCCGAAATTGGTATGCGGGTCGTACCGATATTCCAAACGCTGAATCCGACCTCTACGATTCTCGATCTTTCATGGGTACCGGACGGGACGGCGGAGAAAGAACTTCCCGAAGGGTTCAGTTTTTAATCAGTAGGCTGATTCTCCATGAATGACAAATGGTTATGGGGGCTTTGCAAAAAGTCCCCATACCATTTCCATACAGACCGTTACGATTCATACCGCTTCATTAATCTGAACATCCCTCTATCAGCACCCCACCAAGGGGACAAAACACAACAGAATGTGTCTCTAAAAATACAGACACAATATGTTGTGTTTTTGCTTTACAAGGACCAAATCTTCTGATAGATTTGACGTAGTAATTTTCGATAGTTTTAAACATATTGAAGGTCCCCGCAGCACAGTTGTGGGGAATCAACGGGTGGCAGTTAAAAACTTCTGATTTTGTATGAGCTTTCTATTCGATTCACCGCGGTACTTGTTGTATGAAACTCAAGAAGCTTGAAATACTTGGATTCAAATCTTTCAAGGACAAGATCCTGATCGACCTGTCCGATGGGATAACCACTATTGTGGGTCCCAATGGATGCGGGAAGAGCAACATCGTTGATGCAATCCGCTGGGTCATGGGTGAGCAGAGGGTTACCGTGCTTCGCGGGAAAAAGATGGATGACGTCATATTTAACGGAAGTGACGGCTCTCAGGCCCTCGGCATGTCCGAAGTGTCACTGACCCTTGAAAATGACGGGCACAACATTCCCGAAAAATACGCTCATTACTCGGAAATCAAGATATCTCGGAGGATTTACCGTGAAGGTGAAAATGAATACTCCATAAATAAAATACCCTGCCGCCTGCTCGATGTAAGGGAATTCTTCATGGATGCAGGTGTGGGCACACGAACGTATTCGATTGTTGAGCAGGAACGGATCTCCAAACTGGTTGAGGCGAAACCCGAAGAGCGAAGGCAGTTTATCGAGGAAGCGGCAGGGATCATAAAATACAAGACGAGAAAAGAATCGGCCCTTCGAAAGATGGAATCAACAAGGCAAAATATCACCCGTCTGAACGATATCACGAGGGAAGTGAAAAGCCAGATGAATTCCATATCGAGGCAGGCAAAGAAGGCCGAAAGATACAAGGAACTGAGAAAGGACATCAAAGAAACAAAACTTACGTTGGCACTGCAAGCCTCATCAGAATCAAGCGAAACGATAGCTGCCTTGAATGCCTCCAGAAGCACCTTACAGGAAAGAATAACCATAACGGAGACAGACCTGAAGGGGTTTGAAGCTCAAATCGAGGAGATGAAGGCGAGGCTCGTTGAAGGGGAAAGCACCTTTTCCTCCCTCCAGGAACACTTCTTTACTATAAAAAGCGAAATAACCGTAAAGGAACAGGAAATCAAGTTTTCCAAGAAGATGATCAAAGATCTGGAGCTCAAAAAGACAGAATGTCTCGAAGAGATTGAAAACCTGCAAGAGAAAAAGGGGGAAGCAGGCGTCGAAACCGAATCTCTAAAGTCCCAGTTCCTTGAATTGGAAGAAAATATTTCTAAGACCAAAGAAGCAATCGATACGATGCAGGGTGACGTTGACCTCCTCAAAAAAAGGGAAGAAAGGGTGAACAAAGAAGTCGAGGAGGAAAAAACGCGGCACATCGACATCATTGCAGAAAGCGCCCGGCTGAGAAATGTTGTTTCATCCCTCGAAATCGGCATAGAGGACGTCAGAAAGAAGGCGGCGGCTGAAGGTACAGAGATCAGAGAAAACAATCAGAATCTTGAATTACTCAGGAATCAGCTGGATACCCTAAAATCGGAGATTTCTGCCGATGAAGAGTACAAGAGGGTGCTCAAGGAAAGGGAACACTCGGCGATCAGTGACCATGAATCGGCAAAGTTGACCCTCGCGGATATAGAAAAAAGCATAGAAGGGCTCAAAGAAAAAACAGGTGTCAAGTCATCTCGCCTCGTCTCCCTGAAAGACCTTAAGGACAATCACGAGTGGTGCAACGAAGGAACTCGCTCCATACTGCAAGCGAAAAGCAAATCCGATTTCCCTAGAGGAGAAATCTTCGGGATGGTCGCCGATCATATTGATGTGCCCCGGGAATATGAGGTTGCCGTCGAGGCGGCCCTGGGAGAAAAGCTGCAGTATATTATCGTAAAGTCTCAGAAAGACGGCATAAAGGCCATCGATTATCTCAAGAACAGTTTATCGGGGAGGAGCAGCTTCATTCCGCTGGAAATGAGGAGCACAAAAATAAGTTCGGAGCTTCCCGAATATCTTAAGGAATCTGTGAGGCTTATCGATCATGTTCAAACCTCAGAGGACAGCTACAGGAATGTTATAGAATACCTCTTGAGAGACGTTCTCCTCACGCCAAATCTCACTACAGGAATGCAAATGTGGAGAAGAAATGGTTTCGCCGGAACGTACGTAACACCCGAGGGAGACATAATAAACCCCAATGGGATCCTGACGGGAGGAAGCGAGGTAAACGGAGGAAGTTCTCTTCTTCGCACCAAGAGAGAAATCGCCGAGTTGGAAAAAGAAATCAAAAAGCTGGACTCTGACCTGGCCCGTAAAAAGGGAGAAAAAAACGAAACGGGTTCAATTATTGCTCGATTGGACAGTCAGATATCGGAGCT
This sequence comes from Deltaproteobacteria bacterium, assembly GCA_016933215.1. Classification (GTDB taxonomy): domain Bacteria; phylum Desulfobacterota; class Syntrophia; order Syntrophales; family UBA2210; genus JAFGBH01. The sequence continues at coordinate 4,985 of JAFGBH010000082.1, forward strand.
GCGGGCAAAAATCCACGAATCGGAACTGATTATTAACGGCAAGAGAAAAGATGTAGAAAGGCTGGAAGGAGAGATTAAATGGATCGGTGAGCGCATCACCGTCCTTACATTCAACAAGGAAAACCTTGAGTCCGAGGAAACCGAAGCCCTGGAGAGGATCGGGATCATAAGGGATGAGCTCGCCTCACATGAACAAGAATTGGCTAATGACAGCAGCAAGATCACCGCCCTTCAGGAGACGTGGAACGATGTAAAAGAGAGGCTCACCAAAAAGGAGGAGGAATCGGTTGCGATGAAGATCCTCCTGACTTCCCTCGAAGAAAAAAGGAACAGCGCAGCCAGAGAGCTCGTTAATCTGGAAAAGGCAGCAGGGGACATAGAAGAGAAAATACAATTCTCTATTGAAGTCGCCAAGAACTCTGAAAAATCGGTGGGTGAGATTATTGAAAAAATAGAAGCGGAGGAAGATGGTCTCAATGCCCTCTACGAAAAACATAAAGAAGTTGAACGGGACCTCTCTCTGAGGAGGGAATCGCGGGGAAAGGAAGAAATAATTCTCCGGGAGACAGACGCGGAGGCCGCAAAGGCACGGAAGGTCCATGAAAATCTTTCAAAAGAATTGAACCGGATTGATCTTGAAATTGCGGAGGCACATATACAGACCGATTCCCTGAAAAAGGACATCCTTGAAAAGTATAATCTCGATCTTACTGATTTATTGGATGATTTTACGCCTCTCAATGATACTGATATCGAAGTTTTACGAACAAAATATGAGGCAGGGAAAAAGAGTCTGGAAGATTTTGGAGAGGTAAATCTTCTGGCCCTAAGCGAACATGAAGAACTGAAGGAACGTTTCGACTTCCTCTCGGCACAGACAAGAGACCTGAATTCCTCCGTTGACACGCTGCAGAAAACCATTACCAGGATAAATCAGATCACCAGGAAGAGATTCTCCGAAACCTTTGATGCGGTCAACAACTGTTTTAAGGAGGTCTTTCCGAGATTATTCCCCGGAGGCAAAGGAACGCTCAGCCTCACCGATGAATCGGACATGCTCGAGACGGGTGTCGATATAGACATCAACATCCCGGGAAAGAAACGCCAAAGTCTCTCCCTGCTCTCGGGGGGAGAAAAGGCCCTCTCCGCCGTGGCACTAATCTTTTCAATACTTTTATACCGGCCGACTCCTTTTCTTATCCTCGACGAGGCAGATGCACCGCTGGATGACAGGAACGTACTCCTGTTCAATAATCTGTTGAAAGACCTGTCGAAAAATTCGCAGATCCTTTCCATAACACATAATAAAAGGACCATGGAGACCGCGAACAACCTCATCGGAGTAACCATGGAAGAAAATGGAATCTCCACACTCGTCTCCGTAAGTCTCAACTGAAACAAGACAGAAAAACATACTCTGGCATAACGGGCATTGAAGCTCCTCGCAACAAGTTGCGGTGACTCTCCGACCGGAGGCGCAACCGCAAGCCCCGCCTTGTAGCCGGGGTCAAGGGGCGCACTATAATTAAAATATTCCTTACCGGGGAGCCCCGCCCTGTGGGCGGGATGCTTCACTGTTAAGGAAGATGTTATTCCCTATTCTCGCTTCCCCCGCTGCAAGTAACGGGGAATGCACTCGCTTACCGGTACAAAGGTGTTTTGTGCAAGACCAAAGATGCATATATATGGGGTGCAGACTCCTGAGGGTACCTTCTTTGCCATGGTCGGCCTCACTGAGAATCTGTTTGACATAAATGCGACGGATATTGTTTAATCCACCTTCACATCTTCCGGGGGAATCCGAAGCGAAGACTACTCTGCTTGCGGTTACGAATATATGAACAGATACATAGCATTTGCCTTAAAGAGACCGATCTTCGTACTTTTTGTCTTGTTAGCGATAACCATCGTAGTAACTCCCGGCATGCTCAGGCTGGAGTTTGACAACTCCGTCGAGTCCTTCATGCCAAAACATGACAGAGAATACATCTACTATAATGAGGTGAAGGAAATATACGGCGACAACGGCAGATTTGTGATCATGACCGTATCCGATAAAGATCTTTGGAGTTTTGAAACCCTTCAAAAGTTCGACGATCTCATTGCTGATCTGGAAGAATATAAGGAATATGATGAAGGCCGGGAAAGAGAGAGGCTCGAAAAATATCATGCAATACAATCAAGGGGAAAAATATCCCGAAAAAAACTGATCGGAAGCTTCGACGGCGATCCGAGTTTTAAAAGATCACTGGAAAGAAAGACAATAGGACTCTTCGGAAAAAAAGAAACCCTCGGCAGAAGAGATCTGAAAAAGCTTGAAAAGAGTATTCTGCGTTCCCACAACTTCAAAAAACAGGAGGTGATTGATACTATCCTTTGCCCTCTCACGGCAGAGGATATCACGGGCGAAAATGACACCCTCGAGACCTACGATTTAATAATAACGGACGAAAGCGGGAAACGGATACTTCCGAAAACAGAAAAACAGATAGATGAATTCAGAAAAAAACTCGAGCGGAACCCTGCCTTTGATAAGGGTATTTTTTCACGAGACCCGGTAAGCGTTGAAATAACTGACTTTGGCGTTATTATCAAATTCATTAACCTCGAAGACCAGGATCCCGTTGTCAGAGAAATGTTGGAATTGATAGACAGTCGCCTGGACCTGAAAACTGTGACCACAGGGGTGGCGGTTGTAAATAAATATATGAATGACTACATGCATGAGGACCTCTTTAAGAATGTTCCTCTGGTTCTTCTCGTTGTCATCATCGTTTTCTACTTCAATTTCCGATCATTCAGGGGTGTTGTCCTGCCATTTGTCACGCTCGGCATGGCAGAATTGTGGATCCTGGGTCTCATGGGATATCTCGGCATCAAGATCACCGGTGTGGGCGTGTCGCTTCCACCGCTTATGATTGCTGTGGGAAGTTCCTATGCAATACATATACTGAACCAGTATTATGCGGACTTCGACATGATCACCGAAACAGGGAAAAGGACCGGCCTGCAAAGCTCGATGTCACACATTTCACTTACGGTGCTCCTGGCGGGACTGACAACGTTTATTGCCTTTATGACTCTTGCGACAAGCGAGGTTTCTGCCATCAGGGAATGGGGGATTTTTTCCGCTCTAGGTGTAATGTTTGCCGTTTTTATTTCCTGTTCATTGATTCCTGCCTGGCTGTCCCTGCTACCCCACAAGATGCCTTCTCTTCTGCTCCGCAAGGACAAGACGGTAAAAAAGACGGTGGTCGACAGGATCATCACTGCAACGACGAACGGTTCAATTATCCATTACAAAGTGGTGCTCGTCATTGTCGCTATAATCGTCATAGTTTCTATAATCGGCATGTTTAGGATCAAGGTCGAGACGGCTTTTCTTACCTATTTCAAGGAAACCGACCCAATACGCGTAAACACCACTGTAATCGGGGACAAACTCGGGGGTGGATGGGGCTTTAATATCCTCATTGATACGGAGGAAACAGATGGCGTAAAAAACCCCGAATTTCTTACAATGATTGAAAAATTCAGATTGTGGCTCGAAGCGGATGAAAACCCCGATCTCAATATAGGACGTACCGATTCATTCTCCGATTTCATCAAAACCATGCATATGGCGATGAATAACGATGATATCTCCTTTTACAGAATTCCCAAAAGCAGATCCGATATCATCGATTATCTCGAACTCTATTCCGGTGATGACGACGATTCGGATGGAAGGTACGATGAATTTGAGTCCTTTGTTGATGAGGATTACCAAACCCTTAATCTCCTGGCACGGCTGAGCAAAAAAGAGCAGGAAGAAGTCAGCACCACAAAAATAGAACACATATTCAGCAAGATATCCGATTATCTCGATAAAAACCTTCCGAAGCATTATTCTTACAGTCTTACAGGCTTTCCCATGATGGATGTAAAGCTCGTATACTATGTTGTAAAAGGACAGATGCAAAGCCTGTTCCTTTCCCTTATAGTTGTGGGATTAATTGTCGTACTTCTTTTCAATCATGTCAAAGCGGGGCCACTGGCGCTGATTCCAATAAGTACAGCAGTCATTGTCAATTTCGGCATTATGGGATGGTTCAATATAAAGCTCGATATGGCAACGTCGGTTATCGCTGCACTGACAATCGGAATCGGCGTTGATGATACTATTCATTTTTTAAATACCTTCAGACATAACAGGGCGCGGGGATTGAGTGTCGATGAGACAATTGCAAGGACGCTCGCCGTCTCCGGAAAAGCGATTCTCTTTACATCGCTGGCTCTCATATTCGGTTTCTCGGTCCTCTTAACGTCTCATTTCATACCCATTATTCTGTTCGGGATCTTGACGGCCACTACAATGATAAACACAACGATTGGCGCACTCCTCATACTTCCCTCTGTTATAAAAGCTACGAATATCGACCTGACCAAATCGAAGCCGAAATCCCGGCTGGGTAAGTATTTGAATATTGACAGGCTTCTCGGACTTGAAGAAAAATAAAATGTCAAAGGCGCGAGAGAGTCTTGTATGAACAGATATATCGACTTTGCCCTGAAAAGACCGATTCTTGTCCTCTGCATTCTCGCCATAGTGACCCTCATTCTGAGCCCCGGCATGATGAAACTCGAATTTGACAATTCCATCGATGTCTTTATGCCGCGAAATGATGAGGAGTACCTTTACTATAACAAGGTCAAAGAGGTCTATGGCGACAATGGCAGATTTATCATAATCTCCGTCTCCGACAAAAATCTGTGGAGCCCCGGGACCCTCAGGAAGATGGATGAGTTAATACGAGATCTGGAAGAATACAAGGAATATGATGAAAAAAAAGAATCCCTGCGGCTCCTGAAACTGGATTCACTTATTGCCGGGGGAAGCCTTCCCTATGACGCCTTCATATTATCATTTCACGATGACCCCTCCTTCCAAAGGCTCCTGAGGCGGAAGACGGAAGTAATCTTCGGTAACGTTGAAAAGCTAAGCAGGTGGAAGCTCAAGAAGCTTAAGAAGGAAATCTCGCGCTCGAATGATTTCAAAAAACAGGAATTGATAGATGAAATTATCGCACCGCTCACCGCCCAGGATATTACCGGAAAGGATGACGTTCTCGTAATATTCGATCTCGTTGATGTCGGTGACGACGGAGAGAGAATCCTCCCCACAACTGCCGCGGAAATGACCGCCTTTAGAAAAAAGCTCGAGAGAAATCCGGCCTTCGAAATGGGCCTCTACAGCCGTGATAAAAAGACGGGAGAGATAACCGACTTCGGCATCATTATCAAGCTTGAAAACATGGAAGATCAGGATCCCATAGCGAGGGAACTTTTCGGAATAATAAACAGCCACGGCAGTCTCGATATGGTCACGTCAGGGATTCCGATTGTAAACATCTGGGCCATCGATTATATGCACAATGATCTCTATGTCCTTGTCCCCATAATAATGCTCGTTGTTATGGTGATCTTTTATTTCAATTTCCGATCCCTCCGCGGCGTCATTCTGCCCACGGCAACGCTTGGATTGGCAGAGCTATGGCTCCTCGGTTTGATGGGTTATTCCGGATTCCGAATCACCTCGCTGGCGCTGACGCTTCCACCTCTTATCATCGCCGTGGGGAGTTCCTACTCAATTCACATCCTCAATCAGTACTATGCCGATTTCACCTCGATCACCGAGGTGGGAAAACACGAGGGATTGAGAAGATCAATGTCGCATATCTCTCTTACCGTCCTCCTCGCGGGAATCACCACCTTTATCGCCTTCATGACCCTTGCAACCAGCCAGGTAACCGCTATAAAAGAATGGGGGATAGCCTCCGCCATCGGGGTCATGTTTGCCGTTTTTATTTCAAGCTCCCTGATTCCCGCCGCATTGTCCCTGCTGCCCCATACAATGCCCCGCCTCCTCCTCAGGAAGGATAAGACCTTGAGAACAACAATCGTCGACAGAATCATTCAACTGATGACAAAGGGCGCCGTTTTGCATCACCGAAAGGTTATCGTCGTCCTTATCATCCTCATGACCTTTTCCATTGCCGGGCTTTTCAGGTTAAAGGTTGAGACCGTTTTCCTCTACTACTTCAAGGAAAACGGTCCTGTCCGGGAAGCCATCCATATTATCGGTGAAAAATTCGGCGGTGGCGATAATTTTGTCATTCAGATAGATTCCGGTGAGGTTGACGGCGCCACAACACCTAAGTTTCTCACTGCGATTGAAAATCTCAGAGAGTGGCTCCTTCTGACTGAAAACAGGGATCTCAATATCGGCAGGACCGATTCCTTTTCAGATTTCATAAAAACGATGCATCTGGCCATGAATAACGATGATCTCTCCTTCTATAAAATCCCCGAAACGAAAACGGACATCATCGATTACCTTGAACTCTATGCTGGCGATGATGATGATGGGAACGGCAGATTTGACGAATTCGAACCCTTCGTCGATGAGAACTACCAGAGCTGCAACATCCTCGCCCGTCTCTACCGCAAGAAAGATTTCCGCGTCGGGACAACAGAGATATCGCAGATCAAGGAAAAGATTATCGACCACCTTACGATGAATCTGCCCAGAGACTACTCCTTCTGTGTCACCGGCTTTCCCACGATGGAAGTCAAGCTTGTCTATTACGTGGTAAAAGGTCAGTTACAGAGCCTTCTCCTGTCCCTTATCGTCGTGGGAATTATCGTTATGCTTCTCTTCAGCCTTCTCAAGGCGGGGGTTATTGCCCTGATTCCGATGAGCGTGGCCGTCATACTAAATTTCGGTATTATGGGATGGCTCGGAATAAATCTCGATATGGCGACATCAATTATTGCGGCAATCACGATCGGAATCGGCGTTGATGATACGATTCACTTCTTGAACAACTTCAGACACCTGAGGACTCGTGGTCTCAGTATCGATGAGACCATTTCCGGAACCCTTGCCGTCTCCGGAAAGGCGATCCTCTTTACGTCGCTTGCCCTTATTCTCGGATTTTCCGTTTTTACCGTGTCAAACTTCAGACCCGTTATACTCTTCGGGCTGTTAATGGCAATGACCATGATAGCTACCACCATCGGCGCCCTTCTCGTGCTTCCTACCATCATAAAGGCAACCAATATCGACCTTGCGACGCCTGAAAAGAAATCACTGCTCTACCGACACCTCAACCTCGGAAAGATCTTCGGTCTCGATGAAACTGACTCATCTGGAGAATGAGCAACAAATCGGCTTTCCCCCGATTATCCTTAGTCAAAGAAACTTCTTGACAGGATATCCCTTATCGGCTATCAGTTATTAGTAATGAAGTTTCATTATTACGATTCCATGTAAAAATAGTGACGTTTCGCTGCAACAAGTTGCTGGAAGCTCCGACTGTTAAGGAAAATTGTATTTTTTATTCTCGCTTCCCCCGCTGCATAAAGCGGTGATTGCTCGCTGTTCAGTTCAATGGTTACGGGTAAACCTCTCTATGAACCGATATATCGATTTCGTCCTGAGATGGCCTAAGCTGATTCTCTTTATCCTGGCCGCCCTCACCATTATTCTCACCCCCGGCATACGGCAGCTTGAATTTGACAATTCCGTTGAGGCCTTTCTTCCCAAGGACGATCACGAATACCGATACTACAACGAAATCAGGGATATCTATGGTGACAGCGGCAGATTTCTCATCATGGCCATTTCCGACGAAAATCTCTGGAGCAGCGAGACCTTTGTCGAATTGGACAATTTTTTCACCGACCTCGAAGAATACAAGGACTTTGATGAAACGAGAGAACGGGACAGGATTGAAAGACTGGATTCGGTGATCGCCGGCGGGAAGATATCCTATGGCGATCTTATGTTAAAATTTAAGGATGATCCCTCGTTCGGCCGACTCCTCGGAAGGAAGATAGAAACATTCAGAAGTGCTACGGGGTATCTTGATAGGGCGGATCTGAAAAAACTGCGGAAGAAGATACTCCATTCTTACCACTTAAAGAACCTCGAGATGATCGATGACATAATCTCCCCCCTCACGGCGCAGGACATCACGGGAGAAAAGGACACACTGGAGGCATACTACCTCATCGAGAAAACGGATGATGACAAAAGAATACTTCCCCAAACGAAAGGTGAAATAGAGGCCTTCAGGAAAAAGCTGGAGCGAAATCCGGCCTTTGAAGGGGGCATCTACTCGAGAGATCCGGAGAGTGGAGAAATAACCGATTTCGGCGTCATCATAAAGTTTATCAATAAGGGAGACCGGAATCCTATTGCCTACGAAATCCTTGAAATAGCTGACAGTTACCACTCATTTCAGACAACCCCCCAGGGGATGCCCGTCGTCTATATATGGATCAATAAATACCTCCACCGGGACCTCTTTACCTTCATACCGATCGTCCTGCTTGTCGTCATAATGGTGTTCTACTTTAATTTCCGATCCTTTCGGGGAGTTTTTCTTCCCTTCGTTTCACTCACCATGGGAATGTTCTGGATTCTCGGTCTCATGGGATATCTGGGATGCAAGATCACCGCCCTCGGCGTATCGATCCCCGTTCTCATGATCGCCGTGGGAAGTTCTTACTCCATCCATATACTCAATCAGTACTATGCCGATTTTCAAATGATAAGCGACGGGGAAAAGATAGACGGGCTCCGAGTTTCCATGACCCACATATCGCTCACGGTGCTCCTGGCGGGAGTGACCACCTTTATCGCCTTCATGACGCTTGTCACAAGCCGTCTCACCGGTATCAGGGAGTGGGGAATCTTTTCGGCCATCGGTGTTATCTTTGCCGTTTTTATCTCAAGCTCCATGATTCCGGCGGGACTCGCCCTCCTGCCTCATAAAGGGAGCTCCGTGGCATTCAGACGGATCAAGAAATCTGAAAGGGTAAAAATTGTCGATAGAACCATCGCCCTTATGACAAAGGGTTCCGTTACCCATTACAGAAGAGTCATCGCCATTGTGATTCTCCTCATTATTATCTCCTTTATCGGCATATCGAGGCTCAAGGTCGAAACGACATTTCTCAGCTATTTCAAGGAAGAAGACCCGATACGGACAAGTGCACGGCTCATCGGAGAAAAATTCGGCGGCACCAGGTGTCTCAATATCCTGATCGATTCAGGGGAGATCGACGGCGTCAAAAACCCCGACTTTCTCATGACCGTTGAGAGCTTCAGAAGATGGCTTGTGGCTGAGGAAAACAGAGATCTCAACATAGGAAGAACGGACGTCTTTTCCGATTACATCAAAACGATGCATATGGCCATGAACAACGACGACATCGCCTCCTACAAGGTCCCGGAAAACCACTCTGACATCATCGATTATCTGGAAATCTATGCCGGCGAAGATGAAAACTCCGACGGCAGAATCGATGAGTTTGAGCCTTATGTGGATAACGACTTCAGGACATGTGATATTCTTGCACGGTTATGCCAGAGGCAGGGACGTCCCATAGGAACGGCCGAAATCAACCATACCGTTCACAAGATATCAAATTACCTGAGAGAAACCCTCCCGGACAATTATGCCTTCACCATGACGGGACATCCCATGATAAACGTAAAGCTCGCCTATTACATCGTGACGGGACAGCTCAAGAGTCTCTTGCTCTCGCTCGTTGTAATCGGAATCATCGTTACCCTCCTCTTTTACCATCTCAAGGCGGGACTCCTGGCCCTCATCCCCATGAGCATTGCCGTCATCTTCAACTTCGGCATCATGGGGTGGCTGGGAATAAAGCTCGACCTGGCCACGTCGATTATAGCGGCAATTACCATCGGTATAGGTGTTGACGACACCATTCACTTTCTAAACACCTTCCGGCACAACAGTGAAAAGGGTTACAGCATTGATGAAAACATAGCACGAACCCTCGCCGTTTCGGGAAAGGCCATAATCTTCACATCGATTGCCCTCATCTTCGGATTTTCCGTTCTCGTTACATCGAGTTTTATCCCGGTCATATTATTCGGTATTCTCATGGCGACCACGATGATTGCCACCACCATCGGAGCACTCCTGATACTTCCTGCAGCCATCAAAATAACGGGCATAGAACTGGTGAGACGAAAAGGCTCTGAAACCTGGATAGGCAGATATTTCGACATCGGGAGGCTTTTTGGTCTCGAAGAGGAAAATTAGTCTTGCCTTATCCCGCATTCGAGTCATAATATAGTGAACAACAAATAGAAGGGGGATTGCTGATGAAAGTGAGGGTTCTTCTATCGATAGTTATTGTCATGTTTCTCTGCCAGTCATGCTTCGCGCTCACCGGAAGGGAGATCATGGAAAAGAGCGACGCCCTGCCCGAGCCGCAAACAGCGGAGAGTTCGGCTGTAATGAACATATACAAGGGAAACAGGGTCCTCGAAAAGGAATTCGAGATGCTCGCAAAAAAGTTTGAAAATGATGAAGACAAGATATTGATATCCTTTATACGGCCGACGAAGATCAAACTCCTCACCCATTCTCACACGGGACAGGACGATGATCAGTGGTTGAGACTCTCCTCCGGAAAGATAAAGAGAATCGCCGCATCGGACAAGGGAAAGGCCTTTGTCAATTCACACTTCTATTACGAGGACCTCGGTTCCAGAAATATCGATGAATACGACTATAAACTCCTGGGTGACGGGAAGGCAGTCGGTGAAGATTGCTACAAGGTGGAAGCAATAAAGAAGGAAGGCACCAAGGTCTATGATAAACTGATCCTCTACGTGCGAAAATCCGATTATTTTGTCGTAAGGGTCGACTTCTACAGAAAGAACAAATTCCACAAGTACCTCGAAAATTTTGAAATAAAGAAGGTGGAGGGCATCCTCACGCCGTATAGCGCGGTAATGGCCCTGGCAGACGGAAAGGGAAAAACGGAGCTTAAAATCGAAAAGCTGGAATACAACAAAAAGATGAAGGACTCGACCTTCAACAAAGAGGCCTTACGATAGATCTATTTATTGTTCCTCTGGATCAAGCGATAGCCCGTAAAACTTGATAGGATAGGGTTCCGTACCATCGAGGTTTTCACCCTTCGTTATTCTTTGAATTGGTGTGGGCATATAATAGAGGCCATAGAGATAGGTCAGAAAATCGGGAATATCATTTAAACCGAGAAATCTGAGGATATCTTCAATTGTGGTTTCATCAATTTTGGTGGGGCTACTGCAATAATATCCGATCTCATCCTCATCGAAATCGAGTTCTCCGTCACCATCCTTATCGAGTATTGCAATCAGATAAGCGGTCCTCTCGGAGTCCGTGCCATAATTTTCCCCTTCGATCAGCGGCTCGGGGGGATCATTTTCCAGATTGACGGCAATCTCCTTGTAAATCGCGGGAAGAATATTCAAGTTTTGAGGATCTGCGGTATACTCCTCGGCCGGAATTACCTTTACCCCCAGGATATAATCCATATCGATCTGAACCACATCTCTCAGATCCAAGCCATCTGAAAGATTGATGGTTAGACCGCCAACGTGAATTGCCATGATTATAAACTGAGCCCTTTCAGGGTCGTAACTTCCCGCTCCTTCAATATCGAGAACATATTTAATCGATCCCTTCGCTGATTCATAGTCAAAATCATCAGAATCATAGACATTCTTTGTCAGTTCGAGTTCATATCCCTCGGCCGGTATAGGATTGACACCATATCGGAGTTCAGTGGAAAAGGCATAGGACTCTTTGTTCTGCAAAAGACCGAGTTTATCACCCCCTGTGGGATTCGGAAATCCTGCCACGTAATCGCGGTCCCAGAGGGCAAAGACCAAAACATCATCACCGGGCAAGAGGTCCGTTTCAGAAAGATCAATATCGAAGATAAAATCGCCGGGCGGCAATTTTTCAAAATATTTGATCGACGAGATGGGATCGTCGAACAGTGTGTCAAGATTGTTGCTTTCCGCTACAATCACATAAACGGGCGGTGATTCATCACTATAATTAAAAGGTGGAGTAAAACTTCCCACGAGAGAGATATCAAGACCGGTAGGCGACATGACATCCATATAGAAATTGATATCGATATTCTCGGTCGTTCCTTCATTTACCGTAAGAAGCGTGGGAAGATTATTTTCTTCCATGCTGTAATAGCCTATCCTGTCACCGCCGTCGACCTCTCCATTTTCATTCACATCGAGAAAGGCAAAAACGTAGACGTTTTCGACGGGAATATTGAATCCATAGGGAAGGATATCCAACGTATAGGTAACCGGTCCATCGTCTTTAGAGAATTTCCTGTATCCGATGATTCCATCGGTATCGAGCTTTAAAAAATCGGAGGATGTTATATCTCCCGCATAGGCAAGAATCGTCACTTCTCCGGTTTTTCCACTCTCTACCGTTCCCCTGATATCGGCATCAAAATCGAAAACTTCTCGAGATATCTTTATATCTATACCGTCATTCTCACCTTTTTTTACTCTATAGGACGTTGTCAACCGCTCGTCATCTATATAGAATCCCACATAATCCCCTAGAGTGGGAAAGGGAATGCCGCCCTCATAATCATTGTCGACAAAGGCCGTGATATAGATCTCATCACCTGCCTTCACGTCCTCGTCGGTTAGATCGATACTGAAGGCGTAATTGTTCTCATCGACGGTGATGACCTTTATTATTGTATCGTCGGGATTCTCTTCGATCTTCTCAAGATCATCAGTTGTTAAGACCTGAACCAGGACAGGGCCTTTCATATCTTCTTCTATCTCCCCCACATCAACGGTGCCGGAGATAAATAGTGAAGTCTTTCCCTTGTCGTCCTCACCATAGCCGCATCCGAAGACAAACAGAAACAAGAAGATCAGGAATGAAGAGACTACCTTCCTAATATTCATAGCGGATTCTCCATATGAAGATGTCGTCATCCCTGAAATAGTAAAAAAGCGAATTCTCTTCCCAGCTTGTCTGCTCATCGGCTGAAATATTCGCATATGACAGATAGGCGGTCACACCGTTCTGGAAATCGTAACTTATCTCGGGCCAGAATATTACGCCACCGTTTTTCATCTCAAAGATACCCGTTACCTTGACATTCACACGGCTGTTATAATAGCTGTCCTCGTATCTGCAGGTCATAATATCGGTAATAAAAGGGGGATAGAGTTCACTTTCAAAATATTTGGACTGAAACCACTCGAAGGTAAAGACGGACTCCCCCTCATGTTCCCCCAGCAGTTTGTTCAGGGGAAGGAAATAATTGAAGCCGACAGCATAGGAGATATAGGGAGACTTCTTCACCTCAAAGGGGAGATCTATATCTTGATAATTATTCATGTCCTGCTTGACAAAACCCCTCTTGTTCGGTGAATAGGCCGCCTCGGCCTGCACCACAAAGTCATCCAGTACGGTCGTGGTAACATCAAACCCCACCATGTCAACCACATAGTATTTCGGCTCGATAAAAAGGGATATCGGCTCATCGGGAATCAAAAGAGTCCTAGAAGGCAAAAAGACCGGCTCCCTGTCCGGGCCATGATATCCGCTCAGCGAAAAGTCTACACCCCTTATGCTTGCGGAAACTCTGCCCCCGAATCCGAAATTTTCGGGCTCCACATCGAGGCCGTGGGTCTCCCCGAAGACTACGGGATATGAGTCATCAAGGTAATCGATGGACCAGAAGGTGTCCTCGGTGAAAAAAACCATTGGAACGTGGACAGGCACAAAGACCATCTCCAGGGTAAAACTGTCCATAAAGAACATGCCCGAAAGGGAGGGCACACCGACCTTCCATTCGTCGTCATCCCTGAAGATCAGTTCCCGAACGTCATAGGGATTGAAATAGGAGGTGGCATTAAAGGCATCGGCCGTTCCCCAGCCATAGATCTGATTCCCGGCACGGAGCCTGAGATTACCTTCAGAATAATTGATGTAGAGTTCGTCAAACCTGAGCTCGCTCTCCCTGTTTGACATCCTGAGGTTTCTCGATACACCCGAATCCTGAGAATAATGATAATCCTTCCCTATCTGATCGTCGATAAAAGTAGGGAAAAAATAGATGTCCGACACGGTAAAGAGGTAGGTTTCACCGGTGCCATATCTGAGCTCGAGCCGGTTTCGTATCTCGTTCTTTTTATTCGCGTCTTCGAATTCCTGTTTACTGTAGGTATTGAAGTAGTTTTCGAATTCTATAAAACCGCTGTAGGAGAACTCTACCTCGGCCTCCTCGTCATCGGATTCAAAACCCTCTTCCTCATCCTCTTCATCAAATGCCTCTTCTTCCTCATCGTCGTCTGTTTCATCTCCACCGGATATTTCCTCGCTGCTCTCTGCTCCAACTTCACCGGTGTCATTTTCATCTTTTCGGATCTCATCATCACTGTTTTCTTCGCCCGTCTCCGCCGCATCTTCATCGCTTGCAGGCTCACCTTCCGGAATGTCAGACATAATCTCTTTATCTGCCGACCGAGATTCTTCCTGCGTCACCGCGGCTGTAGCGGTATTCTTCTTCAGGACTTCTGACGGTTGCATTACCGCTGATATTATTTTTTTCTGATTTGTCAAGACACGGGGGTTGAGGGGTTTTACAATCGATTGGGCATTTTCCTTCTCTTCGTAAATTTTTGCAAAGCGTCTCGCTTCCTGGGTACTGTCACACATTGCGATAAGGACTGTATTCAATACACGTCCTGTCCCGTCTTCAAAAGAATAAATCTCCGGAGTATAGCCCTTCTCTCTCAGATCCTCCGCCATTCTTTGAGCGCCCTCTTCTCTCAGGCAGGCCACCACCTGAACTCCGTACACTGTGCGGGGGGTATCCGGACTAACGGTAGAGGTGATAGTGCCCGTCGAGGCATTACCGTTCGACGGGACAGAAAGGATAAGTGCCGGTATTATAAAGAAATATGAGGCGATTAAAACTGCCGGGAATATGTTTTTCTGGTATCTATTCATTCTTTCAGCCGTATCACATTCTCTGTGTTCGCATCCCGAAAGCTACATCCATCGTTATTTATATAATAAAATAATAAATTTAATCAAGCACATATTAATGAAACTTCATAGATTACCATTTTTCGTCGTCCCCTTTCTCTCCTTTACATCTAACCCTAAAAAATGTAATAGAACCGGAAAAATATCTGTGGAATTATTGAAATGGCAAACGGAACAGGAAGAGACGAGGACTTTTTCTCAAGGCTGAAGGAGGGACTCTCCAAGACGAGAAAAGGTTTTGTCAAGAATATCGATGAGATGGTCTCGGGCGAGAAGATCATATCGAAAGACGTTTACGAAGACCTGGAAGAGATCATGATAACCGCCGACCTGGGACCTCAGTTCACCTACGACCTGATCGAGGAGATGAAAGACAGGGCGAAGAGAAAATATCTCGACAGTCCCGAGGCCCTCAAAAATATCATGAAAGAAAACATGGAAAACATCCTGAGGGAGTGCGAAAAACCGATGCCGATTCCGAAGGGCGAACTCTTCACCATCATGGTCGTCGGCGTCAACGGAACGGGCAAAACTACCACCATAGGAAAGATGGCATCACGATACAAGAACAAGGGAATTCCGCTGATGCTCGTCGCCGCAGACACCTTCCGTGCGGCGGCGATCGAACAGCTCGAGATCTGGAGCAGGAGGATAGAGGCACCCCTGATAAAGCAGAAAATGGGGTCCGACCCCTCGGCCGTGGTATACGATGCCATTCATTCGGCACGGGCGCGAAATACAAATCTGATGATCATCGACACCGCGGGGAGACTCCACACAAAAGTCAACCTCATGGATGAACTGAAGAAAATCAAGCGGATCATGGGGAGGGAACTGCCCGGTGCCCCCCACGAAACGCTTCTTGTTCTCGATGCCACGACGGGGCAGAACGCCCTTTCTCAGGCAAAGATGTTCAACGATGAGATAGGGATAACGGGAATCGCACTCACAAAACTCGACGGCACGGCAAAGGGGGGAATCGTCGTCAGAATCGCCCAGGAAATGAAGATACCGATCAGGTATATAGGCATCGGCGAAAAGCTGGACGATCTGAGAAGATTCAGGAGTGAAGAGTTTGTCAACGCCCTTCTGGAGTAATGTGGTCCAATGGAAAAGATATTCGCCATCGGTGACATCCATGGCTGTCTTTTCAAGCTGGAAAAACTGATTTCCCTTCTCGGGAATACCATAGACAGGGACAACGACACCCTTTTGTTCATAGGAGACTACATCGACAGGGGACCCGACCCGAAAGGTGTGGTTGATTTCGTGCTTGCTCTCAGGGCATATTTTGCGAGATCCGTATTTCTTCTGGGAAACCATGAGGACATGTTTCTCAACTATATCAATGGAAGGGAAGAGGGATATATGTTTTTCATGAATGGCGGCGATGCCACCGCGGCATCATATGGCTCTCAAGACCCGCGTGACAGAGGGAGGATAACCGTACCGGAAGATCACATGGAGTTTTTCACCACCCTTCTCCCCTTTTATGAAACGGAAAACTATATCTTTGTCCATGCCGGTCTCAGGCCGGGCATTCCCCTGAAGGAACAGGCGGCAGAAGACCTTATCTGGATACGGTACGAATTCATCAGGTCGTCCTACGACTTTGGAAAAACGGTTGTCTTCGGCCATACACCTCTTCTCGAACCCTTGGTCGAACGCAACAAGATAGGAATCGATACGGGTGCCGTTTACGGAGGTCTTCTCACCTGCGTTGAGCTCCCGTCACAAAAGATATATCAGGTCTGATGCAATGAAAATTATTGAGTGCATTCCAAATTTCAGCGAGGGAAAAGACGGAGATAAAATTCAAAATATTGTAGACGCCGTTTCGAAAATCGAAGGTGTCAAGGTCCTCGATTTTACGATGGATCCTGACCATGACCGGAGCGTCATAACCTTTATTGGCTCGCCGGAAGATGTGCTGCGAGGGGCCGAGGCCGCCTGCGAAAAGGCACTCGAATTAATCGACATGAGAACTCAATGTGGTGTTCACCCCTGCATCGGTGCCGTTGACGTGGTCCCGTTC
This sequence comes from Deltaproteobacteria bacterium, assembly GCA_016933215.1. Classification (GTDB taxonomy): domain Bacteria; phylum Desulfobacterota; class Syntrophia; order Syntrophales; family UBA2210; genus JAFGBH01. The sequence goes on from JAFGBH010000082.1 coordinate 21,929, forward strand.
GTCCCCCTCAAGGGAGCAACCATGGCGGATGCTGTCGGGATAGCGCACAGATTCGGCCATGCCTTTGGGGAAAAGCACTATCTCCCCATTTTCTTTTACGGTGAAGCCTCGCTCAATCCTGAAAGGAAAATACTATCTGCGATCAGAAGGGGACAGTACGAAGGACTGGAAGAAAAATTGAAGGACCCCTCGTGGAGGCCCGACGCCGGTCCCGCCCACTTCAACCCCAAATGCGGTGCCACCTCAGTAGGTGCGAGAAAACCGCTCATCGCTTTCAACATTAATCTCGACTCGAATAACCTTGCCGTCGCAAGAGAGATTGCCAAAGAGATACGGGAATCGAGCGGCGGCCTTAAGAATGTCCAAGCCATCGGCATTCCCCTCGAAAGCAGGAAGATCGTCCAGGTATCGATGAATCTTACGGACTACGAGGTCACATCGGTCAAGACCGTCTTCGATGCCGCGAGAAGAAAGGCCAAAGTCTCCGGCATCGATGTCCTCGAATCGGAGCTGATCGGCCTCATTCCTCGAAGAGCCATGGAAGACACCACCGCCGAATACCTCAAACTGGTCGGCTTCGGCCCCGAAAAGATACTGGAAAATCACTTTTGAGAAGACTCTTCCCGCCATCCATTCTGACCTCAATTTTCACGAGCAATGTCATTGACAGCAATTTCAAATAATGCTACAGGATGACACCTTTTTTTGTACCGAAATATCATGCCCCCGTAGCTCAGTAGGATAGAGCAACGGATTCCTAATCCGTGTGTCGCGTGTTCGAATCACGCCGGGGGTACCA
>JAFGBH010000015.1 GCA_016933215.1 Deltaproteobacteria bacterium
AAGCTCAAGGGACTTCGGATCGACTACCAGAATATCTCGAAGGTGATCGCCGACACAACCGGTCGAGACGCTGAATCCATTGTGAACGATATGGAGGCTCGGACAACCCTCAATCCAGAACAGGCGAAGGAGTACGGTCTCGTCCATGATATTAACACCGCTCTGTTTCCTTTGGGAGCCGATCTCTCGGTAATTAACGAAGGCGTTGTTCAACAACCGCGCCCGATCTAGGCACAGCATTTCGCAAAACCGTCAGTCGAATCGCTCAGCTCTCCCGACAACTTCCCCCATGGTGAGATGTTCAGAGGCCAACAAGTGCATGCACACGGACGTAGCCTTGCCGAGCCCTTTATGTACAACGTTAATGATTACGAAAAGAAATATACAACACATCGACCCCAATTGATTGTCTCGCTTTCAGGAAGGAACGGCGAATTTTATAAAAAGGAAGTTCCCGATAACCAAACCGATTGTTAACCGATCCTGAGGACCTTGGCGCCGCGGATCTTTCGCTCCTTCAGCTCCATGAGCGCCTCGTTTGCCTTCTCGAGGGGATATTCCTGAACGTGGGGTTTGATGGGTATTTGGGCGGCCAACTCCAGAAATTCGGCGATATCGCTCCTCGCGACATTAGCGACGCTCTTGATCTCCTTTTCGAGCCAGAGGTGTTCGGGATAGTCGAGTTTCAGAAGGGAGTCCTTATCCTTCTCTTCCTTTCTGATGGCGTTGATGACGAGCCGCCCTTCCCTTTCAAGGTTCTTCATTGCCTCCACAACCGGCTTCCATGCCGGCGTGGTATCAATAATCCCGTGAAGTTTTTTCGGCGATTCTTCCTCCGTGTCCCCCGCCCAGGCCGCCCCGAGCTCACGGGCAAAGCCCCGTTCCTTTTCGCTTCTTGCAAAGACAAAGACCGGCGTGTCGGGATAGAGATGACGCGCCATTGTGAGGACAAGATGGGCCGAGGCACCGAATCCGGTGAGGCCGAGGTTCTGACCGTTTTTTATATTCGCCAGTCTCAGCGAGCGATACCCGATTGCGCCGGCGCAGAAAAGGGGTGCCGCTTCGGTGTCGCTGAAACTATCGGGAATCAAAAATGCGGAATCTTCGGGAACCTTCATATACTCGGCATAACCGCCGTTGGCATCCCGACCGGTTGCCCTGAATGCTCTACAGAGATTATCATTCCCCTCGCGGCAAAAGGAGCACCTTCCGCAGGAGGAGTAGATCCACCCCACGCCGACCCTGTCGCCGATCTCGAAACGGGATGCCCCGCGACCCGCTTCTACCACCCTTCCGACAACCTCGTGGCCGAGGATGACAGGGAATGCCGGCGGCGGCGTCCTCCCCTCGATTTCATCCATCTCGGTATGACAGACACCGCAGGCCGCAACCTCGATGAGAATCTCTCCCTCGCCGGGGACGGGAACGTGACAATCGGCTATCTCAAGCGGTTCCCTGTTTTTTTCGAGGAAACAGATCTCCTTCAGTAGCATTGCCTTCATGGGGGATGCCTCTTTCGGTATCGAATATACCCATATTATTAGCACAGTCTCGCCGTTCGGAACAGGGGATAAAAAACCGAAGCACAGCTTTGGGGAAAATCCGACCTGCTGGAAAAATACCAGTGCTCTTCTCATGCTTCAGCTTATTGCAGCAACGGTCGCAGAAAGTAACCTGCCGTTTTGAAATGCATATTTTTGCTTGTATCTTGGGTTCCTTTTTGTCATACAGGGACCATTGTTGTTCATGAGGGGGTTGAAACTTACGAAGATGGGCTTCGAACAGGATGAAGGCGCATGAGGGTGAGACTGTTTTACGGCTGGTGGATTGTATGTGCCTGCTTCAGCATAGCCCTTTATGTGAGCAGTATCATCTTCTTCGGATTCACGGCCTTTTTCGAGCCGCTCGTTCGTGAATTCGGCTGGAGCTACACGGAGATCTCCTTTGCCATGAGTCTCCGCGGTCTGGAGATGGGGATACTCGCTCCTTTTATCGGCATTCTGGCCGACAGGTTCGGCTCACGGAAACTCATGTTTTACGGGGTTATTACCGTCGGGCTGGGGCTGATCCTCCTCGGATTTACCCGGTCGCTTCTTACGCTCTATGCAGCCATCATGCTGATTTCCTTCGGGGCCGGCGGATGTACCAGCGTGGTTACCATGACGGTCGTGGCGCACTGGTTCAAACGAAAGATCGGCACGGCCCTCGGTGTCATGACATCGGGATTCGGCGCAAGCGGTCTCATGATTCCACTCGTCGTTATGGTAATTGATACCTTCGGCTGGAGGACGGCGGTGATCGCCTTCGGGGTCGGCATGTGGATAATCGGGATACCTCTCTCGCTGGTCGTACGCGATAGACCAGAACCATACGGGTATCACATCGACGGCGATCCCCTTTCCTCGGAAGATTCCGAAAATGGTGTGGTGAAGAGAGGTGAGAAAAAACGCTTTCTGGATCTCTTGAAAATAAAAGAGCTCCGCTGTCTTAATATGGCCGAGGCGATCAGATTCATGGTCGTTACTGCCGTCATCGTTCATATTATGCCCTATCTGAGCACGGTCGGGTGGTCGAGAACGAGCGCCGGCCTGGTTGCGGCGGCCATACCGCTCGTGAGCGTCGTCGGGAGGCTTCTCTTCGGGTGGCTGAGCGACCGCTTCAACAAGCGTCTCGTCATGGCGTGGGCCTTTACCTCCATGGGGTGCGGCATGCTGGCCCTTCCTCTTCTTGGAACGGACTATCTCATTTTTGTCTTTCTCGTTCCCTTCTCAATGGGGATCGGAGGGATCACCGTTCTGAGGGGTGCCATTCTGCGGGAATATTTCGGCATGGATTCCTTCGGGACAATGATCGGTATTGTCATGGGGTTCGGTGCCGCGGGAGGTATTGTGGGTCCGACACTGGCGGGTTTCGTCTTCGATCTCCTCGACAATTATCAGATCGTCTGGTCCTGGTTTTCGGGGTGCATCTTTCTGGCCATTTTCCTCGTTATAATGATGGGCGACGCCCCCTCTTCGGCAGTGAGTAACGATGACGATTCGCTGTTGGCCATTGAGTAAAAATAAAAAACTTGACAAAAAGAAGGGGAAGAGTGTGAAATACTACGCTCTTGTTCCTGATAATGATGGGACAGGCAGCGTATCTTAGAGGTGAGATTCGATCCCTGATCGTTCAGTTTTATGGTTTGCTTGAACTTATTATTCAAGGAAATTAAGATCTTATGAGACAGGTTGCGATGAACTCAATCCCCTTGGATCACAGGATCGAATCCTTAGTGCCGCATATCAACTCGATACAATGAAAAGAAGAGGGATCACCATGCCAAAAACGCTGACGCAAAAGATATTGGAGCAGCATATCGTTACCGGTGAGTTCGAACCGGGAAAGGAAATCGGGATCCGTATCGATCAGACCCTGACACAGGATGCGACGGGAACCATGACCTATCTCCAATTCGAGGCGATGGGGCTTGACAGGGTAAAAACGGACCATTCGGTCAGTTTTGTCGATCATAATACGATCCAGATAGGCTTCGAGAATGCCGACGACCACCGGTATCTTCAGACGGTAGCGGCGAAATACGGGATCGATTATTCAAGGGCGGGAAACGGGATCTGCCATCAGGTTCATCTGGAAAGATTCGGCAGGCCCGGTACGACACTTCTCGGTTCCGACAGCCATACGCCGACAGGCGGAGGGATCGGACAGATTGCCATAGGTGCGGGCGGCCTTGACGTGGCGCTTGCCATGGCGGGAGAACCCTTTTACCTTACCTGCCCGAAGATCATCAAGATCAACCTCACCGGTAGACTCAATCCCTGGGTGAGTGCAAAGGATGTAATCCTCAAGATTCTCGAGCTCTTTACGACGAAGGGAAACGTCGGCTGCGTCTTCGAGTACGGCGGTCCGGGTGTCAAAACGCTGACCGTACCGGAGCGGGCGACCATCGCGAACATGGGTGCCGAGTGTGGAGTCACCACATCAGTGTTCCCCAGCGATGAGGTAACACGGGCATTTCTCAGGGCCCAGGCCCGAGAGGACGAATGGAAAGCGATGGATGCCGACGCCGATGCGGAATACTTCAAAGTCATAGAACTGAATCTTACGGACATCGTTCCCCTTGCCGCGACGCCCCACAGCCCCGGAAATATTGCTACGGTGAAGGATCTGGAGGGTATGGCTGTTGATCAGATCTGTGTGGGCTCCTGCACCAATTCCTCCTATCGGGACCTGATGGTGGTCGCAGAAATCCTGAAGGGGAAAAAGACACATCCCCGTATCAGCTTTGTCCTCGCCCCCGGCTCAAAACAGGTGCTTGACATGCTGGCGAGAAACGGGGCACTGGCGGATCTTTTTGAGACGGGCGTGAGGCTCGCGGAAAATGCCTGCGGGTTCTGTATCGGCAACAGTCAGTCACCGCAGACCGACGCCGTCTCCCTGAGAACGAGCAACAGAAACTTCCTTGCCAGATCGGGAACGAAGAGCGCAAATATCTATCTGGTGAGTCCCGAAACCGCCGCCGCCGCCGTCATTACGGGAACAATTACAGATCCGAGAGACCTCGGTATCCCCTATCCCGAGGTGAAGATGCCGGAGGAATTCATCATTGATGATTCGATGATTATCCCCCCCTCGGACGATCCGGAAAGTATCGAGATCTACCGGGGACCCAATATAGGAGAACCGCCCGTCAATGAACCCCTCCCTGAGGATGTGCGAGGTATCGCAACGATAAAAACGGAGGATTACACCACGACGGACCACATCATACCCGCAGGCTCCCGGATGAAGTACCGGTCGAATGTGCCGAAGTACTCGGAGTTTCTCTTCGAGGTCGTCGATCCGGGCTTTTATGAGAGGGCACGGAAGATAAAGGAGGAGGGGAGCCACAATATAATCGTCGGAGGGCTCAGCTACGGTCAGGGTTCCTCCAGGGAGCATGCGGCACTCTGCCCCATGTATATGGGGGTAAAGGCCGTCATTGCAAAATCCTTCGAGAGGATTCATACGGCCAATCTCGTAAACTTCGGTATCGTCCCCCTTACCTTTAAAAACGAGGAGGATTACGAAAAGATCGATCAGGGGGACAGCCTGGAAATTTCCGGCATCTGCGAAAAAATCAGGGCCGGCGAGACAGTGACCGTCAACAACACGACAAAAGGCGTACACTTTGACGTCAGCTATGATCTTTCGGAGAGGGCCAGAGAGATTATGCTTTCGGGCGGTATGCTTTCGTATATCAGGAATAAAAGGTAGGAGAAACTGTCATGAGCGATAAGATCAGAGTAACAACACCGATAGTGGAGATTGACGGCGATGAGATGACGAGAATCATGTGGCAGATGGTGAAGGAAAAGCTCCTTCTTCCATACATGGATATAAACGCGGAGTATTATGATCTCGGTCTGAAAAAGAGGGATGAAACGGACGATCAGGTCACCGTGGACGCGGCCCATGCGATCATGAAATACGGTGTTGGGGTCAAATGCGCGACCATTACGCCGAATGCGGCGCGGGTCGATGAGTACGGCCTGAAGAAGCAATGGTCAAGTCCCAACGGCACCATCAGGGGAATACTGGACGGCACCGTCTTCAGAGCCCCCATTCTGGTCAACAATATTCATCCCTTCGTGAGGACCTGGAAGAAGCCGATACATATCGGGAGGCACGCCTACGGCGATGTCTACAAAAACCAGGAGATCAAGGTGCCGGGTCCGGGGACGGGCGAGCTGGTTTTTACGCCCCGCGACGGGAGCGAACCGATCAGAAAGGTAATTCAGGAATTTGAGACGCCGGGGATACTGCAGGGGATTCATAACACCGTTCCCTCAATCAGGAGCTTCGCCGTTTCCTGTTTTACCTACGCCCTGGATCAGAAGATCGATCTCTGGTTCAGCACGAAGGATACCATCTCGAAGACCTACGATGCGGAATTTCGAAAGATATTCGATGAGGAATACGAGGCAAACTGGAAGGAAAAATTCGACGACGCGGGAATCGAATACTTTTTTACCCTCATCGATGACGCGGTGGCGAGGATCATGAAATCGGAAGGCGGGATGCTCTGGGCCTGCAAGAACTATGACGGCGATGTCATGTCGGATATGCTCGCCTCGGCGAACGGGAGCCTTGCCATGATGACCTCCGTTCTGGTATCACCCCACGGCTATTTCGAGTACGAAGCGGCCCACGGCACCGTACAGAAACACTACTACAAACACCTCGAGGGAGAACCAACGTCAACGAACTCGATGGCACTTATTTTTGCATGGACGGGGTGCCTGAAGAAGAGGGCGGAACTCGATGAAACACCCAATGTGGCTGATTTTGCGAAGAAAGTGGAGGAGGCCTCCATAGAAACGGTGGAGAGCGGAGTCATGCCGGGGGATCTTATGAAGGTCGCCGATCCCGATCCGAAAAACCGGCAGGTCTCGACGGAAGAATTTATAGACGCTATCAAGGATAATCTCGAGAAGAAATTATAACTGAGAGGAGAGAAATGGCACAGAAAGCGATACGAGAGGCTGATGGCAAGGCATTGATGGCCCGACTGCTCGCAGAGTACGCGGGGAGTATCTATAAGATTGAGAACAGATTCATATCGGTCGGACCCGATACCGATATAAAGAAACTTCCTCAAAAATATAAATGGTTGGCAAAAGAGAAACTGGTGGTAAAACCGGACCAATTGATAAAGCGGAGGGGTAAAAGCAAGCTCCTCCTTCTCGGTGCCGATTGGAAGAAGGCCGAGAAATGGATCAGAGAACGGATGAAAAAACCGGTCACCGTCGGTTCTGTGACGGGAATTCTGGATCACTTTATCGTTGAGCCCTTTGTCCCCCATGACGAGAAGGATGAATACTACGTCGCCATCGTCTCGGAGCGTGAAGGGGACACGATTCTCTTTCATCACGAGGGGGGGGTAAATGTTGGAGACGTTGATGCAAAGGCCCTCAAGCTCTTCGTCCCTATCGGGGAGATGCCGGGGGCGGGGAAAATTGAGCAAAAACTCCTCGGCGCGGTTCCGAAGGAGAGGAAATCTGTGATTGCAGGCTTTATCGAGGGATTATTCAAATTCTATGCGGATCTCAACTTCACCTACCTCGAGATAAATCCCTTTGTCGTTGACGGTAAGGGGATAGTTCCCCTTGACCTTGCCGCCAAACTGGACGACACGGCATCTTTCGTGAGCGGCAGGAAGTGGGGAGGGATAGATTTCCCCTCTCCCTTTGGCAGAATGCTCACGAAAGAGGAGGCCTACATTGAAGAGCTCGATTCAAAAACCGGTGCGTCCCTGAAGTTGACGATCCTCAATCCGGAAGGCCGTGTGTGGACCATGGTGGCGGGAGGAGGTGCATCCGTTATTTTTGCCGATACGATTACCGACCTTGGATTCATGGATGAGATGGCAAACTACGGTGAATACTCGGGAGATCCCAATGAGGAATTTACCTATCTCTACGCGAAGACTATTCTGGATCTCATGACAAGGAAGAAGAATCCCAAGGGCAAGTTCCTCCTCATAGGGGGCGGTATCGCAAACTTTACCGATGTGGCGAAGACATTCAGCGGAATAATCAGAGCCCTCAAGGAATATAAGAATAAACTCCAGAGCAACAGGGTGAAGATTTTCGTGCGTAGAGGGGGGCCCAATTACAAAGAGGGCCTCTACAAGATGAGGGTCCTCGGAGAGGAACTGGGTGTGCCCATCGAGGTCTACGGGCCCGAGACGCATATGACAAAGATAGTTTCAATGGCCTTGAAGGGGGACAAGTAAATGGTACGGAAAGCGACAGCAAAAAAATCATCTGACAGGAAAAGTTACGAACTCTTCAGCCGCAACACCCAGGCATTTATATATAACATGCAGGTCAACGCGACACAGAGAATGCTCGATTTCGATTACTCCTCGAGAAGAGAAACGCCATCCGTGGCAGCGATAGTAAATCCCACGGGAAGTGAGTCACTGCAGAAATTCTTCTTCGGCCCGAAGGAGATATTGATACCGGCCTACAAATCACTGGCCAGGGCTGCCGAAAAACACAGAAACGTCGATGTCCTCATCAGCTTTGCATCCTTCAGGTCCGCCGCGCAGTCTGCCGAGGAGGCCTTCGAGATTAAGCAGATAAAAACGATTGTATTGATTGCCGAGGGTGTCCCCGAGCGGCGCATGAGGGAGTTGAATGTAAAGGCAAAACGTCTGGGCAAGGTAATTATCGGTCCCGCCACCGTTGGCGGCATCAAGGCAGGAGCCTTCAAGATCGGCAACACGGCCGGGACGATCGAGAATATCATCGAGTCCAAGCTGCACCGGCCGGGTTCGGTGGGTTTTGTCTCAAAATCGGGAGGACTCTCCAATGAGGCATACAACATTATAGCGAGAAATACCGATGGGCTGTACGAGGGTATCGCAATAGGAGGCGACAAATACCCGGGGAGCTCGCTCCTCGATCATCTCCTGCGGTATGAGAAAAATCCGGCAGTCAAGATGCTCGTCTGCCTCGGAGAGGTTGGCGGAACGGACGAATACGAAATCGTTGATGCCCTGAACAAAAAGAAGATAAAAAAACCGATTGTCATGTGGGTAACGGGTACCTGTGCGAAGGCCTTCAAAACGGAGGTCCAGTTCGGCCATGCCGGGGCAAAGGCGGATGCCGAGGCGGAAACGGCGGATGCCAAAAATGCCGCCCTGAAAAAGGCAGGTGCAATCGTGCCCGGATCCTTCGATGATTACGGCGACAGGATAAGAGAAACCTATAAAAAACTCACTACGCAGGGTGTCATAAAACCGGTACCGGAAGTTGATCCCCCCGATGTCCCTCTGGACATGAAAAAGGCGCTGGCGGAAGGGATGGTTAGAAGGCCGGCAAGCTTCATCTCCACCATATCGGATGATCGAGGTGAGGAGCTTATGTATGGTAAGTTCTCCATCTCGCAGGTCTTCAAGCAAGACATCGGTGTCGGCGGGGTGCTCAGCATCCTCTGGTTCAAGAAGCTTTTGCCCGAGTATGCGACGAAGTTCATCGACATGGTTATCATGGTGACGGCCGATCACGGACCGGCGGTTTCAGGCGCCCATAATACCATCGTGGCGACGAGGGCCGGAAAGGACCTCCTTTCGTCCCTCGTATCGGGTCTTCTCTGCATAGGCCCACGGTTCGGGGGTGCGCTCGACGGGGCGGCGATGCATTTTTCCGATGCCTATGACAGGGGGTTGTCGCCCCTCGAATTCGTGAATTCCATGAAACTGAAGGGGGTTAACATCCAGGGAATCGGACACAGGATAAAGTCCATTCATAATCCCGATATGCGGGTGACGATCATTAAGAATTATGTGAAAAAGCACTTTAAGAATACGGAACTTCTCGATTATGCCCTGAAGGTGGAACAGATCACGACAGGGAAGAGGGACAACCTGATTCTGAATGTGGACGGCTGCATCGGGATATGCTTCGTGGACCTTTTGAGATCGGAGTTTTCAAAGGAAGAGGCCGACGAATATATCAAAATGGGGGCATTAAACGGCCTCTTCGTCCTGGGAAGAAGCATCGGATTCATGGGCCATTACCTTGACCAGAAGCGTCTCAAACAGGGACTGTACCGTCATCCCTGGGAAGACATCGCCTACATGGAGTAGGAGCAGTTTAAAGGCCCTGCAGGCTGAGAAGGAAAAGTTGTAGAACGGCGGTCGGATGTCCTGCCCCCTTTTTCTTATTGAATCCGGGAGGTGACGAAATGGATGTGCCGGATTTTGAACTGGATACATCCCTCTTAGGAAACTCGAAAACCCTTGATTCTACGGTTTATTATGATCTCGTGATTGTTGGCGGCGGACCGGCGGCAATGAGTGCGGCGGTTTACGCTGCCCGCAAGATGTTGAATTGTGCGGTGATTACGAGGGATTTCGGCGGACAGGTACTTGAAACCTCCGAGATAGAGAACTGGCTGGGATTTCAGAGTATCAATGCGCGGGACCTTGTCGCTTCCTTCGTGGAACATGTGAATAATTTCGACATGGCGGTGGCTTCGGACATGGGCGTTGCCGGAATCGAAAAAGAGGGTGATATCTTCAGGATAAAAACAGAGGACGGGAATGTCTATTCCGCAAGAGCAGTAATCCTGGCGACGGGTAAGCGCCACCGACCCCTGGCCGTACCGGGAGAAAAGGAACTGGTAGGGAGAGGTGTTGCCTACTGTGCGACCTGCGATGCGCCCCTTTTTCGGGATAAAGAAGTAGTGGTGGTCGGCGGAGGAAACTCGGCCTTTACCACTGCGGTCGATCTCCTGAAGGTCGGGGCCGGTGTGGTCATGGTAAACTTTATCGAGGGATGGCAGGCCGACGAGGCTCTTCAGGAGCGGGTGCACCGGGCCGAAAATGCGAAACTCTTTGATTATCATCAGGTGGTAAGAATTGAGGGAAAGACCAGCGTCGAGGGGGTCGTGATACAGGAAAGAGAAAAGGGGGAAGAAAAACTGTTGAAGGTGGAGGGTGTCTTTGTGGAAATAGGCCTTCTTCCGAACAGCGAATCGGTGAAGAACCTGGTTGCCCTGAATGATCTCGGCGAGGTGATTATCGATTGTTCCTGCCGCACGGATGTGGAGGGGTTCTTCGGAGCGGGCGATGTGACCACCGTTCCCCATAAACAGATTATCATTTCGGCGGGCGAGGGGGCCAAGGCGGCGCTCTCGGCGTACGATTATCTGATGAAACACGCATTTGTCTGAGGAGGGCGTCATGGCACTTATCAAGGAGAAGGACAGAGAAAAACTCATCGGTCTCATGAAGGCGATCGAGGAAGACGTCAAAATCGTCATGTTCACCCAGGAAAACGAGTGTCAGCAATGCCAAACTACGAGAGAATTGCTCGAGGAGGTCGCCGCTTTATCGGAAAAGGTCTCTCTGGAGGTGCGCGACTTTGAGGCGGACGCTGAGGTGGCAAAAAAGTTAGGTGTCGATAAAATTCCGGCAACGCTCATTTTAGGGGAGAAAGACTACGGTATCCGCTTTTACGGTGTTCCCGCCGGGTATGAATTTAACGTGCTTATCCAGGATATTCTGGACGTGGGGAAACGATCACCCGGGCTGGACAAAAAAACACTGAAGGTCCTGGCGTCAATAGATAAGCCCGTTCACCTGCAGGTCTTTATCTCTCCCACTTGACCTTACTGTCCCGGTGCGGTTCGTACCGCTCACAGATTTGCCATGGCGAATGATACTATCTCCGCCGATATGGTCTCGGGCTCCGAATTTCCCTTTCTCGTCGTAAAATATAATGTCAGTGGTGTTCCCCATACCGTCGTCAACGAGGAGCACGGCATCGTGGGCTCCCTCCCGGAGAAGGAATTTGCCGAGGAGATCGTAAAGGCCGTCGGTGTATAGAGGCCCAATCCCAATCCTTATTAATAAACGAAGCCCTATGATCCATAAGGACGATTCCGTATGATATCCCTTCCCACCCATAAGACAAAGATCGTCTGTACTGTTGGTCCTGCCTCGAGGAGTTCGGCAGTCCTGACCGGTATGATGCGAAAGGGGATGAGCATTGCGAGGCTCAATTTTTCTCACGGAACCTTTGAGGAACACGAAAGGGATATCTCCGAAATTCGAGCGGCCGCTGCTTCACTTCAAAGGCCCTGTCCCCTCTTTGTGGACCTTCCGGGCCCCAAAATACGCGTGGGTGCACTTGAAAACGAGGCGGTTTTGCTGAAAAAAGGCGATGCCGTTACGATCACGACCCTGGATATCAGGGGAACACGTTCCATCATTCCCGTTACCTACACGAGACTTCCCGAAAGCGTTTCCCCCGGCAGTATTATCTACTTAAGCGATGGCTTCATAGAGTTGAGGGTCGAAGACGTTACCGGAAATGAAGTACGCTGCGTCGTTGTCGTGGGGGGACAGCTCCTCAAGGGGAAAGGACTTAATCTTCCCGGAGCGAAGATGCTTGTCCCCTCTCTCACCGAACGTGATTTTGAACTTATGGAATTTGCCCTGAAAATGGGAATTGGTATTTTTGGAATTTCCTTTGTCGAGTCGGCGGAGGATATCCTGAGGGCGAAGGAGTTTGCCGGAAGCAGGGGGAAATCGATCTATACGATTGCAAAGATCGAACGGACCGAGGCGGTTGAGAACATTGATTCCATCCTGGGTGTTACCGATGCCCTCATGATCGCCAGGGGAGATCTGGGTGTCGAGGTTCCTATAGAGGAGGTGCCCGCGCTCCAGAAGGAGCTGATTCGAAAGGCGAATCTTTGCTGCCGTCCCGTCATTACGGCGACGCAGATGCTGGAATCCATGGTGGACAATAACCGTCCCACCAGGGCCGAGGCGACCGATGTGGCAAATGCGATTCTCGACGGGACCGATGCCGTCATGCTCTCCGAGGAAACTGCCATAGGAAATTTTCCCGTGGAAACCGTAGAGATGATGGCAAAGATATCACGAAACATCGAAGGCAAAAGGAGAAGCATACGATCGACGTCATTTCTGCAGAATCTCCTTAGAGAGGAACTTCACAAAGGGAAAATTACCGTTCCCGATACCATTTCGCTCAACACATCAGAGGCTTCCGATGTGTTGGATGCGCCCTTTATCCTCGTTCCCACGTCGCAAGGCATGACCGCCCGACGTATCTCCCGTTTCAGGCCCGAGAGCTGGATACTTGCCGTTAATGAAGATCAGCGTATCTGCGATTTCGCCTTCTTCTCCTACGGGGTCTATCCCGTTATTATGGATGCATCCGGTGATGAATGGTCCGGGGATTTCGTTGAATATCTCAAAGATTCCGGTCTTGTGCGTACGGGGGAGAGGATTATAGTTACGGAGGGGAAATATTCAAAAGAGGCGGGTACCGATTCTCTCGGTGTCATAACCGTCTAACCGAGAAGTGCTCTGCCCCGTTTTATCTTCAGATGATACAGGCAAAGAGAACCCGGTATCTTTTTTATCTATTGATTGCTATGATGCCCCCGCGTGAACAGGAAAAACGATACGAGGAACTATCCATGTATGGAAATAACGGAATGATACTGAAGGTAAATTTAAGTACCGGTGAAATGAATGAGGAACCGTTCGACCGGGAATTCTATATGCAGTATCTTGGCGGAAATGGTCTCATTGCGAGGCTTATATACGATAACGTGCCTCCCTCCGTGAACCCTCTGGAACCCGAAAACAGCATCGTCTTCGCCGTGGGTCCCCTGACTGACACGCCCGTCTGGGGAACAAGCAGAGGACATGTAGGGACGATTTCTCCCCAAACGGGCCTTTTCTGTGACTCCAATTATGGCGGCGACTTCGGGATGGCAATAAAGCGGACCGGGTATGATGCAATCTATATAACTGGGAGATCTCCGAAACCGGTCTATCTCTCTGTGACGAAGGGAGAAGCAGAACTGAAGGATGCCGGTATCTACTGGGGCAAAACGACAGAGGAAACGATTGATGCAGTGGAAGAATCGGCGGGGAAGGGCGCCGTCGCATCTGCCATAGGGCCCGCCGGTGAAAAGGAGATTGTCTTCGCAAATATTATATGTGGCGGCAAGAGAAGAGGTGCTGCCGGCAGGGGTGGCATGGGGGCCGTTCTAGGGTCAAAGAATCTCAAGGCCATTGTTGCCGGTGGGGGCCGGAAAACCCGGATTGCCGATACAGAGGGCCTGAAGAATATTCTCAGAGAACGCCTTCCCGATCTCAAGAAAAACAAGGGAGCAATGACAAAGACGGGGACAACGGCGCTGGTCGATATGGTAAATTCGAAAGGTATGCTCGGCACGCATAATAATACGAGGGAAACCTTTGAATATGCGAAGGATATTTCGGGTGACAACTTTTTAAAAACCTATAAGGACAAGAATACGGCATGTCATGGCTGCGTCATCGCCTGCGGACAGAAAGTAAACGTCACAGAAGGTGATTACTCCGGTGAGAGTGTCAAGATGCCTGAATATGAGACGCTTTACGCCATGGGGTCAATGCTCGATAATCACGACATCAACACAATATTCAACGGCAATCATATCTGTGATCTCATGGGCATCGACACCATCTCTATGGGAGTAACCCTTGCCTTTGTGGCCGAATGCATGGAACGGGGGATTATCACGGAAGATGAGATCGAAGGCAGGGTCGATTTTAACGACGGCAAGGGAATGGTGGAGTTGATCAAGAAGACGGCCGGGAAAGAGGGAATCGGGAAATTCCTTGCCCTCGGCTCTCACAGATTAGCAAATCTGATAGGGAAAGAGTCCTACAAATATCTCTATGCGGTTCAGGGGCTTGAGTGTGCCGGCCACTCGGCGAGAGGACTGAGGGGAATGTCTCTCGCCTACTCAACGTCCACGAGGGGCGGAAGCCACCATGATGCGCGTCCAAATTATCCGGAGCACTCCCATCCCGACCCGGGTTTTGATGGGATACCTGAGTATGTGGCGGAAAGTCAGTATTTTACAGCTGTAGGAGATTCGCTTGTCATCTGTCGCTTTATTGCGGAGGGAATGATGGGGCCGAGTGCGGTCGGTGAGAATATGGTAAAAATCCTCAACTGCGTGACGGGGTGGAATATTGGAATCGATGATCTCAGGAAAATCGGGGAGCGAATCTATAATCTGGAGCGGCTCATAAACGTGAAGCGCGGGGCGAGCCGTAAGAACGATGTTCTCCCTTACAGGGTCATGACTGAGCCGATTCCAGACGGTCCGGCGAAGGGAAGATATGTTCCCCGGGAAGCACTCGATAAAATGCTTGACAGGTATTACGAACTGAGGGGGTGGAACGCCGAAGGGATACCCACGGAGGGAAAGCTCAAAGAACTCGGCTTGAACTGAAATGTTACTCCTCTCCCTTTTATACGGGGTAGAGCCATTTGCTGAAGCGATCGTCTTCGCCGGAGACGACTTCATTCATAATATCTGAGAGTTTTTTCGTAATGGGTCCCGGTATTTCTTCAAAGACACGCTCTTCCATCCGTTTTACGGGGAGGATCTTTTTCGGAGTGCCGGAGAGGAAAATCTCGTCGGCCTCGTAAATAATATTCCTCGGCAGCTTGTCTTCCACGGTCTTGATCCCTGTTTCCCTTGCCGCTTCGAGGATTGAGCGCCTCGTAATACCATTTAATATTGTGCCGAGTGCCGGCGTTATAAGGGTATTGCCCTTAATCAAGAATATCGATTCCGTGGCCCCCTCTGCGAGAAAGCCCTCATCATCGCACATAATTGCATAATCGAAGCCCCGATCTTTTGCATCGTTTCTCGCCATAATACCATTCAGGTAGTTGGCGGCAACCTTTGCCTCTGTGGGTACCATCCGGGGGCTGAGCTTTTCCCATTTTGAGACGCAGACGGCGGCACCCTCTTTCAAAGATACAGCAAGGTCCGGCATGTCCTTTTCGGGGCTGAGTATGAAGATGGCCAGATCAAGCCTCTTTTGAGGATAGGTGGTCTCGAAGGATATCTGCGGAAAGAAGCCGATTATTTTAATAAATCCCTCTTTAAGCTTATTTTTTTGTACCGTTTTCCTGACCGCATCGAAGATGGCTTCTCTCGAGAGGGGAAGCTCCATGTCGAGCAAATTTGCCGTCTCGAGAAGACGGCTGATATGGTCGTCGAGTCTGAAGATGAAGCGGCCCTTTTTTGTGGTATGAAAACCGAGCACCTCGAAGATTGCAGAACCGCGTCCGAAGCTGTGACACATGATATGCACTGTCGCCTCGTTCCATTTTATGAAGCTTCCGTTGAGAAAAACTTGAGAATTACTATTCATGAACAGCTCCTTTGCAAATAATCTTCCCCTTCTCGTTCGACGATTGTATCTTCGCGTAAATGGTGGACACTATCATGAAAGAAATTTTGACTTCAAGATAAAATGTAATGTTGTTCTATCGCTATGTCTGATAGGTCCTTGAAATTTCCTCGAAGGAACGCATCAAACCGACGATACCTGTAAAATTACCCGCGATTTTGATGCCCCTAATCTTGCTGCCTTCCCTGTTTACAGGCAGCACATACCCCTTAGGCATACAAAAAGGCATTGCACATTCATCATCATGCGCAATGCCTTTACTATAGGTATATATCCCGCCCCTAACAGGAGCAGCAGGAGCCGCAAGCGCTCATCGCCTTCAGGTTTCCCTTTATGGAAAACCCCGTGCCCCTGGCGGAGGTCACATAATCCACACGAACGGGCTTGACCTCTTCGAGCAGCCTTTTTTCAATGATAAACCGTGTGCCATTCTCGTCAAAAATCTCATCACTTTCACGTGACTCATCCAGAGCCATCACAAGAGACGGACCTGCTCACCCGCCTTCGGAAAGCAATACCCGAACCGGTGCATTTTCTCCGCGCTCCTCGAGGATTTTTTTGATCTCTTCCTGTGCTTTTTCCGATACTTCAAACATGCTATTTATCTCCTTATATTGATAACGGTATCTTTTTTACACATCTCATTGTTCTTCCCCTGTTTTCCCTCTCGTCTCTACTGTTGCCTATCCCTCCTGAAGAGATCTCTTGATAAGGGCCTCATAAAATTCCAGGATACCCCCTATCAGGCAGTAGCAGACCCGGGGTCCGTCAATGGTCCCCTCGATCCATCCCGTCTCTTTCAGGATCTTCAGATGCTGTGAAACGCTCGATTGGGCCAAGGGAAGAGCGTTCACGATATCGCCACAGATACATCTCTCGTGTGGGGTCTGATGAGCGAGGATTTTTATTGTCTCGATACGTGCGGGATGGGCAAGCCCCTTGGAGAGTTTCGCAAGGGTTGATTTTCTCTCCTCAAGAGAAAGTGTCTCTATATTCGGAAGTTTTCTGCTCTCGCCGCAGTTCATCATTTCTGCTCGGTTCGCTCCCCGCTTATTCTCAGAGGCTTTAAGGCCCTTATGTAGGCGGAAAATACAAGCTGTTCCGCCCGCGGAGCGACGTTCCATCCCTCGATTATTTCCTCGCTGTTGTCTTTCCGCGTTATTAATATGTGTTCAAATTTTTCCCTGTCAAGGATATTTCTCACCTCTCCGGGTGAGATCGCACCGGCAATTCACCCCACGTATGCCGCGGGATCCTCTGTTATCTCCCGGGGAAGGTCTCCCGAGCGCAACACATCGGATATAACGATTCGGCCACCCGGTTTCAGGACCCTGAAAATTTCCCCGTAGACCGATTCCTTGTCGGGGGAGAGATTTATAACGCAGTTTGAGAGAACGACATCAATGGTGCCGCTCTCGACGGGCAGATTTTCAATTTCACCCAGACGGAACATAACATTGGATGCCTTATGGTCAATCGCGTTTCTCTCTGCCTTTTCTATCATCTCCGGTGTCATATCGATTCCTGTGACCCGTCCCGTTTCCCCAACCTCTTTCGCGGCGAGAAGGGCATCGAATCCGGCCCCGCTCCCCAGATCGAGAACGCTTTCTCCCTTCTTTAATCCCGCCATCGACAGAGGGCTTCCGCATCCGAGGCCGAGATTTGCCTGGCCCGGTCCGAGGGCAAGCTGATCGACGGAGTAGTCGATCTTTTTCCCCGTATCAAGGATTCCCGCAAGGATTGAGGGTCCGCAACAGCCGGCCGAACATCCCAAACCTGCCGCCCGGGCCATATCGGCATAACTTTTTTTGACCTGAATTTTGATTCTATCCCGCAACGATTCCATATACATCCTGACCTTCTTTAATCGTTAATCGCCAATATACGATTAAGCTTTTCCTGTCAAGAGTTTTTTGTTACTGATATGCTTTTAATTTTATTGATGTCATGTTCATATTATCATGACAAGAAATGAGGGCGGGTTTGAAGAAACAGAAAATTAAGACAAAGGAAGGAAAATCGAGAGGATTATCATGAAAGAACTGAAGACAAAGCAGTTGAAGATTAAGGCCGTGGACTTCTGGCTCAAAAAGTGGCCGGTATTGACGTCTGGCACTATCGAGCATTTTAATTCCATGACGATTGGATGGGGGAGCATTGGCGGTATCTGGTGGAAACCCTTTGTTCAGGTAGTCGTGCGACCGAGCCGGTACACCTTTGAATTTATGGAGAAATATTCTACATTTACCGTATGTTCATTTCCCGAAAGCTACAGGGATGCCCTGCAGGTGCTCGGCAACAAATCGGGGAGGGATGGTGATAAAATCACCGAGACGGGCCTTACCGTGGTTGCGTCGAAGGTAGTGGAGGCCCCCTCCTACAAAGAGGCGGATCTGGTTTTGGAATGTAGGAAAATGTACTGGCAGGATATGGAGCCGGCACATTTTATCGATCCTACCATCGAGGACAGTTATCCCGAGAAGGACTATCACAGGATCTACTACGGAGAGATCCTAATGATAAATGCCGAAGATGCCGATATGGAATTGAACAGCGAGTGCTAACCCCGCTGCTTGCGGCGGGGTTAGCGAGCGAATAAAAAGCAGATATCTTCCTTAACAATCGGAGATTCCCCGCAACTCGTTGCGGGGAGCTTCAATAGCCTTACAGCACCCGCTCTTTTTTGCCCGCTCGAATATACGCGAAATATCCCCAGAGCTGTGAGATGAGCATCCCTGAAAGCATGAGTGCGCAGCCCGACAGTTGCCGAAAGGTCAAAACTTCCTGGAGGAGGAGCCATCCTCCGAGGGCCGCGAACACCGCTTCAAGGCTTAACAGGATCGATGCATGGGCGGGATGGGCCGCTCTCTGGCCTATCACCTGAAGGGTGTAGGCGATTCCCACCGACATGACTCCACCATAGAGGATCGGGACGGCGGCCTGTAAAATTCCGCTTATCGAAACCTCTTCGACAATCAATGCGGTGAAAAGACTGATAAGGGAAACGGCGGCATATTGGACGAAAGCGAGCCTGAGAGAATCCATTTTCGGAGAAAGCCAGCCGATGACAAGGACATGGACGGCAAAACAAAATGCACCCAGAAGCACCAGGAAATCGCCGAAGTCGATGGTGAACTGCTCGGTAATACTGAGAAAATAGAGTCCCAAGGCGGCACAAACAGCGCCCACCCATGTTCCCCTGTTCGTGTGCTGTTTCCAGATGAGGCCGAGAAAGGGAACGATAACGACATAGAGTCCCGTGATAAAACCTGCCTTGCCTGCCGTGGTATAGACGATACCCACCTGCTGCAGCGACGATCCGCCGAAGAGCGTCAATCCGGCAAGGGCTCCCCCGAGGACGAGCGTCCTGAGGCCCAGAGCTTTTCTTTCGTTGTCCCTCCTCCCATCTGAGATTCCATTTTTCAGGATAAAGGGGATAAGAACGAGACAGCCCAGGGCAAAGCGTATGCCGTTGAACAGAAAAGGGCCGACGTAATTCATACCGACACGCTGTGCCACGAAGGCAAAACCCCAGATGATAGCCGTCGTAAGAAGGATGGCGTCCGACCTGAGCAGGTTTTTTTGCATGGAGCCCTCTTTCCTCTCCTTTCTGTTTGAGAGGGGACAATACACTCTAAGATAGAGGGAGTCAAGAAGAAGGGGAGAGAAAAATATCCGGTACGATCAATTACATAGATACTGTTTCCCATCAATGCGGCACGGTGCGCCACACCTGTCGTGCCATTTTTCCATTGACAAAGCGGGGGAACCGTTTCTATGGTTACTAAAAAAAGGGGTGTGCAGGGAGGGAGTACTATGTACGATTTTTTGCTGAAGCCGGAAGAGCGGGCCCTCAGGGATGAGGTAAGAAAGTTCGTGAAGGAGGAAATCACCAGCGATTTCCTGAGGAAGATGGATAATGATGAGATAATCTATCCCCGGGAGTTCGTGGAGAAGCTGGCGAAATACAATCTGCGGGGCATCCGTTTTCCCAAGAAATACGGGGGAAGGGGGATGAGCTGGGTAGCCGACGTAGCCGCCACGGAGGAGATAGGCTGCCTTGGAATGGCGCTCGGCTGTGCCTCTGTCATGCCATCAATTGTGGGAGAGGCCCTGGATAAGTTCGGCACGGAGGAGCAGAAGGAGAAATATCTCAGGCCCTACATCGAGGGGAAACTCGTTTCCGCCGAGGCCCTGACAGAACCGAGGGGAGGCTCGGATTTCTTCGGTGCCACGACCAAGGCGGTCCTCGAGGGCGATCACTTTATCCTGAACGGTCAGAAACGTTTTGTCGTGGGAGCGGAAGGCTCCGATTTCTTTCTCGTCTATTGTAAGACAAATTTTGACCCTGATGCACACAAATACGGAAAAATAAGCCTCCTCATCGTCGATGACGGTCCCGGTGTGGAAACGGAATATCATTACGGGCTCCTGGGCTGCAAGGGAGGGGGAACGGGACGCCTCGTATTCAGGGATGTCAAGGTTCCGAAGGAAAATCTGATAGGAGAGCTTCACGGCGGAGCCCTCTGTTTTAATCAGATGATGATACCGGAAAGGTTGACCTCTGCCGCCGGCTGTCTCGGTGTATGGGGCGCGCTTGATCTTGCCGTGAGATACTCAAACAGACGTGCCGCTTTCGGGAAACTGATAAGGAAATTCCAGGCCGTTAATTTTATGGTGGCCGATTCCATAACACAGCTCGACGCGGCCAGGGGGCTCACCTATATGGCTGCCCGTGCCGTGGATGAGAATTACACCAATATGCGGCGTATCGTGAGCGAGGCAAAACGCTTTGCCACCGAGGCATCATGGAATGTCGTCAATAATGCCATGCAGGTGATGGGGGGTATCGGATATACCGATGTCTATCCCATCGAGCGTGCACTGCGGGATTTGAGGCTTGCCCTCATATGGACGGGTACGAGCGAGATCATGAACCTGATGATCCAGCATGAATATTACGATGAAGTCCTTAACCAGCCCTACGACAGAAGGAAAATGGAACAGGATGCAATGAATCCCGACGAGAGCGAACGATGCTTTAACGATGAAGACATGTGGGAAGTTCACGAGAGTGGACCGGTAAAGTAACCGGCAGAACAATAGAAGAGAGATTATACCGAAGGATCGCTATCGCCCCCTTACATGGATTTGCACGCGGCGCCCAAGGAATGGAACGCTCGGCAACAATCTGGTTTCTGTACCGGAGAGAAACGGCAGGATGAATAATCGGAGGCCCTCGGAGGAGACAAGAGAAATACGCAGCATGTTCGGAAGTATTGCTCGCCGTTACGACATCATGAATTCCCTTATGACCTTCGGCCGTGATCATGCCTGGCGCCGGTATGTGATAGATATGGCCCTCCTCCCGACGGGAGGGCGGCTGCTCGATGTGGGAACGGGAACGGGCAAAATCGCGCTCGATGCGGTTGCGAAGATCCCGGATGTCGCCGTTGTTGCCGCCGATTTCTCCTCAAAGATGATGCGTGTCGGGAAAGAACAAACCGGTGGAAGGAGTATACGCTGGTGCTGTGCCGATGCGTTGCGGCTCCCCTTCCCCGATTCTCACTTCCACGCGGTAACGTCGGGTTATCTCGTTCGAAACGTAACCGATATAAAGAAGGCCTTCGAGGAACAGATGAGAGTGGTCGTGCCTGGCGGCCGGGTCGTCTGTCTCGATACCTCCCCCGCTCCTCCAAATATCCTGCGCCCTTTTGCACTGTTCTATTTACGGTGTGTCATACCTCTCCTCGGCTGGATGATTACGAAAGAGAAAGCTGCATACCGCTACCTTCCCGCATCGACGGAGGCGTTCAAGACCCCCGAAGAACTGGCGGGGATCATGGAAGAGGTCGGATTCCACGAGGTGGTGATACAACGATTTATGTTCGGCAATATCGGGGTTGTCACCGGGCGTCGTCCCCCCGTTAAATTGAACAGCGAGCAAATACAAAGCAAACACCTTCCTTAATCCCGACAATCGGGATAAGTGAATTAACGAATTTGTTTTCTGCCAGAAAACACAGAAAATAAATTCTAATGTACTAAACAATCGGAGATCCCGCTTATACGGGATTGCGGGGAGCTTCAATAATTGTGTTGACGAATCCGAGCATATCGTCTACTTTTCCAGTAGTAATTCTTACCCTGTAACATTTTGTTTATCCTCTCGTTTCACAAGGAAGAGGTAACGGTACATGAGGGTATTTCTTATTATAGGTCCCATAGTTTTGGCGCTCTTTCTGCTCTGGCTCTGGATAGAGCGGTGGCATCTCATCCTCCCGGGGACGTGGCCTGCCCTGAAATGGCTCGGTCTGAAGAGAACCCTGACCGGCGGGCTACACGGACTGTGGTACGGACGTCATATTACATCCTATCTGAACTTCCTTCGGGCGATGGCGCGTATCTTCGGACCGGAGGGGCGATACGCGAGGTGGCTTGAAAATTCCTATCACGGGAAGGTCCTCACCCACGAGCATGCCAGGTCAATCGTGTCGGTTGAGGAGGACATTCCCCTTCAGGATCTCGGTGTCGGCGTGATTCCCTATTCGAGGGCCAGGGATATCGTGATCAATGCCCCTCCCGATATTGTAATCACGCAGTGCGGGTGCAAAGAGCTTCATCGTCTGAAGGGAAATCCCTGTAAGCTGTGCGACCCGCCCTACATGACCTGCATGCTTATCGGAAAACCCCTTACCGATTTCCTCCTCGAACATAAACCAAGGCACAGCGAGCGAATCAGTAACGAACGGGCACTGGAGCTTCTCGATTCCTTTCACGAGGCCGGACTGGTGCATCATGCCTGGTTCAAGGACTGCATAAAGGATCAGTTCTACGTCATCTGTAACTGCTGTTCCTGCTGCTGCCTCGGATTTGAGATGAAAGAACTCGGCATTGAACAGTTGGCGCCGTCGGGATATCTGGCCGTTGTTGACAGGGATCTTTGTTGCGGATGTAAAGAAGCATCAACGTGGTGTCCTGTCGATGCGATTACGATAGTGGACGGCAAGTCTGAAGTTCTCAAGAATCTTTGTATCGGTTGCGGCATATGTGTCTCCAAATGTCCTCAGGGAGCAAGGATACTTGCCCCGGATAAAAGAAAAGGGCTTCCCCTTGATGTCCGAACCCTCACTGATAAAGCCGAAGACAAAGAGGTTGCAGAAGGGAGAATCCAGTCGTGAGGGAATCAACGAAAGCGCTCTTCGCAAAACACGGATGGAGAGTCGACAGGGCCGTTCATAATTATATCTATTTTGCCTTTTACTATCCCTATGTGAAGTTTGTCTATCATCTGTTCCGGTTCCTGGCGAAGTACTTTTTCTGGTTCAAGCCCCTCCGTTACGTCATCGAAACTGCCTTTTCCCGCTATCACGCAAAGGTTATGTCCTTTCAGGACACGAAAAAGGTATTCGAGCTGAACGAGGATATCACCGCTATCTCGGAGAAAAACAGAAAGATCATTCCCTTTAAATATGCCCATAAGATTCTTCTTAAGGAACCCGACTACATCGCGGTCATGGACTGTCCCTGCAAGAAAACACTCAATGCCCCCGAATGGTCGATTAATTCATGCATCAGTGTGGGAAAAACAACGTCTCAGTTCTGGATCGACCGGTGTGGAAAAAAATATAACGCACGCAAAATAACACAGGAAGAAGCCCTCGAGATCATAAGGAAATTCAGAAAAGAGGGGTATATTACCCAGGCCTTTTTCAAGGTGGCGACGGGCGGAACCATGGGACTGATCTGCAACTGCCATGTCGATTCCTGCGTCAGTCTGAAGGCAACACAGTTTGCCCGGCGATTTGACGGCACGCTTTCTATGGCGGCAGAATCGGGATATTCCATACGACACGATGATGCAGGGTGCAAGAGATGTGGAACCTGCGCCGGTATCTGTCAGTTCGAGGCAATTACCGTCGACGGTGAAGGGTGGTCCTATGACAGGGATGCCTGCATGGGCTGTGAACTCTGTGTCGAGCACTGTCCCGAGGGGGCAATAAGCCTTTACAGGGACCCGGAAAAGACGGTTCCCCTCGATCTCGATATCGTGGGGGCGGAATATGCGGAGGGATAACGGAAGGTATGACGAGAAGCATGTATCAGCAGGAGTGAAGAAGATAATACAAGGATAACAAATGGTTAAAGGATAAATAAGGAGGAATGAACAATGCAGGCATTATTTACTTTGACACCGGCCGAGTCTAAGAGGCTTATTGCCAAGGGCGTTCTTGCAATGCCCGAGGTGCAGGAGGCCAGAGAAAAGGGATATCTTATTGTTGGGAGGGGTTCCACAAACGGATATATAGCGGAAGAACTGATGGGAAAGGAAATGGAAAAGGAGAAATATGTTGCGGGACAGTCGATAAGGGGGATTCTCTGTGCACTTCATCAGGGAATACGGCTCCGCCCCGTCTCATTTTACAAAGGTGAACTGCTCGAGGTTGAACCGGGGACCCTCATAGATAAGCTTGGCCCTGGAGACATCGTCCTGAAGGGTGCAAATGCGATTGACAGCCAGGGAAACGTTGGTGTCGTCATGGCGAGTCCTGTGGGGGGAACCATGGGAGAATTCTATATGGCCACGAAGGCCCAGGGTGTGGATATGATCTATCCTGTGGGCCTCGAAAAGATGGTTCTTTCCGTGGAGGAGGCGGCACAGTGCGGTGGCCGTTTGACTTTGGAGAGAACCATAGGGGCACCGGTAGGATTTGCCTGTGTGGCCGACGGTATCGTGATTACGGAAATCGATGCCATTGACATACTCTTCGGCATCGACGCGGTGCACTTTGCCTCGGGGGGCTACGGAGGGTCTGAAGGTTGCGTTTCCATTCTTATCGAAGGCGAAGACGAGGATGTCAATGAGTGTATGGATTTTATTGAGACGATTAAGGGCGAACCGCCTCTGCCGTCCGTAAAAGGTCCCTGCAAGACCTGCCCGGTGCTCTGCAGTTTCCAGGGCAAAGAAGAGGAAGAACTCCCCGTCTATCTCAGGTAGGCCGTTGTTTTTACCGTTAATTAGTAGATGAGAACCAGGCCGATGTGTGAAACGTAAGGAACATCGGCAGGTTGAGTGGAGAACCCGACAGGATAGACGTCCCACCCTGCCCGTGACGCCATCTTGAAGACGTCCATACCTGCTCCGTGCATGGAAACGCGTGCCTGGAATGGAAATCGGCAGGATTGACCCCTTGCTAATGCGGAACACTCTTCGGTGGGACAAAAGGTAGATTTGCAGGCGGAGCCACCGAATCCCAGGGCGAGATAGTAGCCGTCGTAGAATGCCATCGCCTCTATCTGCGATAGTATGTCTGAATGTTTCAGTGCGACTGTCCTGTTGTCCTTCTCGATCGTATCGGGAGGGGCATCAATTTTTATCAGGATGGCGTAGCTGAAAGCCGCTACTATTCTTTTTGTCTCATCCAGTTCCGGTGCATAAGGGGGGCAGTGGGCGGATGTTCCGTAGCCCTCACAGCGGGGATACAGGCACTTCGCACGGACCCTCTCATCGATTATGATTTCATCGGTTGAAATGATTGTTGCATCCGTTGCCCCCAGCGCAAGCGCCTTCTTCCTGTAGTTTTTCAGATCCCCTTTGAGGATCTCTTCCGGAATCACTTCGATGATTTTGCGAGACATGATTGTTTGGTATCCTTGCGTTTCTGATCTTTCTCGCTATATACAGAAAAGGCTCAATAATTGAAACGAAATTGTAACCTTCAGGCACGGTATGCGTTATAAAAGTGACATGGATGAATGCGTTGCATTCTACAGAATTCATAAGGATAAACTTTGCTCCTATCTGATGCGGTTGACGGGGGATTATTATCTCTCCTGCGATATCATGCAGGAAAGCTTTCTCCGGTATTTCAAACGGTATCAAAAAGAGAGGAATACGGCACTATTATATAAAATAGCAAAGAATGCGCTTCTGGACAGTATACGAAGGAGTAAAAAGGAAAAACAGCTTGATGATGAAAATCAGGTGGCTCCATCGAGCAATCAGGAACATGATTTCATTATTCGTGAGGAGTACCGCCGTGTGATTGGGGCGATGCAGAAATTAAAGGAGGATGAACGGGATATCCTCTCCCTTGTTGTGAGCGGAGACCTTTCTTATCGGGAGATTGCGGAGCTTACCGGCCAAAGCGAGGCGAATGTAAAGGTGAAGGTTCACAGAGCCCGCGTCAAATTGAAAGATATCCTCCAGGGAGGAGAGAAATGAACAATTATCTGATAAGTATGTTTATTGATAATGAGCTTGATCTCGATGAGAAGCTGGAATTTGTAGAGATTGTGCATGACGATAAATCCTTCAAGAATGAAACGGTTGAGCTTTTGCATCAGGAAAGACTTCTTCGTTCCGATGCGGTTGCCTCTTTTCCTGAAGTTGTTATAGGGGAGAAACGGGGATTCTCCCTTTTCCGGTTCAGGGGCCTTCTGCGGTCTGCAGGGATCATGGGTGCTGCTGTTGCAGCGGCATTGATTGTGATTTTTCTGCTTTTGCCCTCTCCTCAGAATATCGATAACATGATTTCCCACAGGTTTGTCATTTACAGGCCCGATGTTACACAGATAGAGCTTGCGGGGAGTTTTAACGAATGGCGGAGAATGCCGATGGAGAAAATAGGAAATAGCGGATACTGGGAAGTGAAATTCGCTCTTTCGCCGGGAGAACATCGTTTTTCCTATATCATTGAGGGAGATGAAAAAATTGCAGATCCCACCGTAATGACAAAGGAACGGGACGACTTCGGTGGTGAGAATTCCGTTCTTCTGGTCAGAATATGATAAGAAGATACGTTTCCTCTGCTCTTGTCCTCGCCGCCCTTTTTCTCCTTTCGGGATGTGCGGCCCATTTCTACAGGATAGAGGGAGACGCCGTCCATTTTTACCTCAGGAATCCCGATACGACAACGGTCCTTTTTGCCTCTTCCTTGGACGGGTATGAATTTCATGAGGCAAAGAAGGTTAAAGCGGGGTTGTGGGAGGTGACTGCGCCCGCCAAGAGAGAATTCAGATATTTCTATGTCATAAACGGAGAGGTGTTTTTGCCTCCCTGCGAACTGAAGGAGAAGGACGGTTTCGGTTCGGAAAACTGCATTTATTCTCCCGGGATGTAACCATTTGCGGGCTTATGCGTTATAGGAACATAATGCAAGCAAAGGAGTGATGATATGAAAAAAATTATTGCGATTGTTTTTATCCTCTTATTCTCTGCGACGGTGGTACTTGCCGATGAGGTGGAGGATACGCTCGCCGGTCTGGCAAACGAACCGGTAATGACTGCAACCAGGCAGATGATACAAAAGGGTATCGAAAAAGATGATGCCATCGAAATGACGAAGCTGATGCTCCAGAATCAGTTTTCACTGCAGCAGACACTGCAGGCACAGCAGATGCTGATGCAGGCCGTACAGTCGGGACTTCCTGCAGAACCTCTCATGAACAAGGCCAAGGAGGGTATGGCAAAAAAGATTCAAAGTGGTTCTGTATTACAGGCCATGGAGCAAGTTCAATCCCGTTATGCCTTTACCTATAGGAAGGCGGAACAATTAACGGAAGATCCAGAAGAGGTAAGCGAATTGGGCGATCTGATGGCCGATGCACTCACTGCAGGGTTTCAAAAGGGAGATATTGAACCCATAATGGAACGCCTGATGACACGAACAATGGAGAGACAAAAGGTAGATGATGAACTGGCCACGGAGACCTGCATGACCCTCAGGGATATGGCCCGTCTGGGTGTATCGTCAGATGCGATAACCGATGTCGTATCGGAGGCCCTGAGTCAAAATTATACCGCCAGCGAGATGGAAGCACTGCGAGAATCCTTCATGTATGCTGCGAAAAAGGGAGAACCGGAGAAAACAGCAAACAGCTATGCCACACAGATGAGACAGGGTGAAAGCCCAGAGAGCCCGGGTTCCTCGGGCGCGGGAGGAACCGGTCCTTCAGGTGAGACAGGTGGAACTGGTTCCGACGGAGCAGGTTCAAACGGCAGCGGTTCGGGAGGCGGAGGTGCAAATGGTGATGGCCCCGGAGGACCTGGAGGAGCACATAAGTAAAAGGTTTTATATGTAAGCATTGTTTTATCGGGGAGGCAGGGCTCAGTACAGGCCCTGCCTTTTTTTATGTACCTCCGGAAAAAATCAAAATCAACGAGCCCTGTTTTTTTATCCTTTCCTTCTCTTTCCCTCTTCGTCAGCGGTAATTATTGCGGCAAGAACGGACTCCTCTGTTACCGGCATCGGTTCATTGTGTATCGATTCCTTTTCTGAACACGCAATTTTTGCAATGCTCCTTAGATCTTCGGGAGAGGCGCCTTCAAGGCCGAGTTCCGAGAGGGTCGTCGGCAAACCGACTGATTCGCAGAAGGAGTAGACTTCGTCTATTGTTTCTCCTGGCTTGTCTGTCAGGAAGAGTGACGCCAGAGTGCCAAAGGCAACCTTCTCACCATGATAGTATTCGTGTGTCGCTTCCAGACCGTTAAGCCCATCGTGAATTGCATGGGCCGCAGCCACTCCGCCACTCTCAAAGCCAACACCGCTCAGAAGCGTGTTTGCCTCAACAACATGTTCCAGGGCCGGTGTCACCACACCGGCCTCACAGGAAAGCCTTGCCGCCATACCGTGTTCAAGGAGCGTTTCGTAACAGAGCTGGGCAAGGGCATAGGCCGTCATGGAACCATAACTGCCTGTCATGTTTTTCGCATGCTTTATCATGCATGACTCGGCCTCGAACCACGTTGCCAGGGCGTCTCCCATTCCCGAGACCAGGAGTCTGACCGGTGTATTGGCGATAATTTTAGTATCGACGAGAACGACATCGGGATTTTTGGGGTAAATGAGAAATCGTTTGATCTGTCCGTTGGGCCGGTAGATAACGGAAAGGGCGCTGCAGGGTGCGTCGGTGGATGCAATAGTCGGGACAATAAAAACAGGTCGTTTCATCCCGTGAGCAACGGCCTTTGCCGTGTCGAGCGTCTTGCCTCCGCCGATGCCGATGATGACATCGCACCCCCCGGCCGTTGCAATGTCACTTAATCTAGTTATTTCCTCATCGGAACACTCGCGTCCGAATTTCTCCGCCACGATCTCTGTCGATTCTCCGAGCGATTCCCTGATCTCCGGCAGAATAGTTTCGTATGACGAGGGGCTGAGGATTATAAATCCCCTGGTGCCATATTTCGGGATAAGTTTTTTAAGTCGTTTGATTGCCTCGTAACCCTGGATGTAGCGTCCGGGGAATATCGTCGTTGTTATCATGATAGATTCTCCAATAATACTGTGATGTTTTCAAGGGCGCGCTCTATACCACCTGCCCTTGAATATTACCAGCAAAAAAGATGCCATCGTGCTCCCCTGTTTCGCTCTCGGACATTTCCCTATGGGGATTTAAGGTTTTTCTCCCCCAGAATCAGGGATTTCCTGATATGAAACAGTCCCTATAACGATATAAGCCTCTGATACCTGAGTGAATGCCCTTTCGAGGGCAAGCGATAAGCGGTCTTTGCAATAGATAAGTAAATGAAATCATTTGATCACTCTTTTCTGTCATAACACCTTCACTACCTTATGCTGAACCGTGTTTCCTGGCACCTGCCCGTGTCACTGAGGCGCGGTTCAGCATAAACTCCTGACAACAAAAGAGAGCTTATCTTTATTTGTCAGCAGGTGAGGCAGGTTAAGAAAAATGGTCAATCTGTTTTCGGGCATTGAGAGCCCGATTTTTATTCGCCCCTTTGGGGTTATCACATTTAGAAGGAGGAAGTGTAATGGCAGCAAATGAACAGGAATTTTATGAAAAGGTATTTCCCGTACCCGATCATGTGCGTGAGAAATCCTATATCAAGAGCAGGGAAGAATATGAAAAACTTTATAAGGAATCTATAGAGACTCCCGATGTTTTCTGGGCACGAGAGGCAGAGAAGAGGCTTGACTGGATCAAACCATTTGACAAGAGCAATGTATCAGACTGGACCTTTAAAGGCGATGACATTCATGTGAAATGGTTTGAAGGCGGAACGCTCAATGTGAGCTACAACTGCCTTGACCGTCATCTTGCCACCAAGAAAAACAAGGCCGCTATCATCTTCGAGGGGAACGATCCCAATGACTGGAAGACCTACACATACTATGACATGTATCGCGAGGTGAACAAATTTGCCAATGTATTGAAAAAGCTCGGCGTTGAAAAGGGCGATCGCGTTACGATTTACCTTCCCATGATTCCCGAACTGGTCATTACCATGCTCGCTTGCACCAGGGTAGGCGCCGTTCACACCATCGTCTTCGGCGGATTTTCGGCAGAGGCGTTGAGAGACCGCATTAATGACAGCGGGGCAAAGCTCCTCATTACCTGTGACGGTACCTACAGAGGCGCCAAGGCAGTTCCCCAGAAAGCTAATGCAGACAAGGCCGTTGCCCAGTGTCCCTCCGTCAAGAGACAGGTTGTCGTCAAGAGAACAGGGTTGGAAGTCCCTATGGAGACGGGGAGGGATCTCTGGTATGAAGAATTGATGGCAGAAGCTCCTCTCTATTGTGAGCCAGAAGAGATGGATGCAGAGGATCCCCTCTTCATTCTCTATACGTCGGGTTCCACGGGAAAACCGAAGGGCGTTGTTCATACCACGGGAGGCTATCTCCTCTACTGTTCCATCACGTGCCAGTATGCCTTTGACATTCAAGATGAGGATGTCTTCTGGTGCACCGCCGATATCGGGTGGGTTACGGGTCACAGTTACTGTGTCTACGGACCGCTCTGCAACGGTTCCTCAAGCATAATCTTCGAGGGTGTTCCCAGCTATCCCGCCTATGACAGATTCTGGGCCGTTGTCGAGAAGTATAACGTCAATGTTTTCTATACTGCTCCGACAGCCATCAGGGCCATTGCAAAGGAAGGCGACGAATGGGTCGACAAGCATGATATTTCCTCGCTTAGAGTACTCGGGTCCGTCGGTGAGCCGCTGAATCCCGAGGCGTGGATGTGGTATTATAACAAGATCGGTGGCGGACGATGCACGATCGTCGATACCTGGTGGCAGTCAGAGACAGGCGGACACATGATTCTTCCCCTGCCCGGCGCCATTGATATCAAGCCGGCAAAGGCAATGGTTCCCTTTTTCGGTGTAGCGACGGCACTCCTCGATGATGAGGGGAATGAAATCGAAGGCGCCGGTAAGGGTTCGCTCTGCATAAAAGCGCCATGGCCCGGAATGCTGAGAGGCGTCTGGGGTGATGAAGCAAAATTCAAGGAAAACTACTTCAGCCAGTTTGAGGGTTACTATTTCTCCGGCGACGGCGCCGAGGTAGACGAAGACGGCGACATCAAGATTACCGGCCGCGTCGATGACGTAATCAATGTCTCCGGCCACAGAATGGGGACCGCGGAAGTCGAAGCCGCCCTCGCCGGCTATCCCGATGTTGCCGAGGCAGCCGTAGTAGGATTCCCGCACACATTAAAGGGGCAGGGAATCTTCGCATACGTGACCCTGAAAAACGATGTGGAAAAAACGGACGACCTGAGAAAGGCACTGGTACAGCACGTGAGAAAGGAAATCGGGCCTATCGCATCTCCCGATTTCATCCAGTGGTCCGACGGTCTTCCCAAGACCAGATCGGGCAAGATCATGCGCAGAATCCTCAGGAAAGTGGCAGCGAGCGATTTTTCTGATTTCGGCGATATCTCAACACTTGCCGAACCGGGCGTGGTTGATGACCTCGTTGAAGGCAGAAAGAAGCTTGGCTAAGCAAGAAATATAAGGGGTTCCGGGGCCTTTAGCCCCGGAACCCCTTATTTATATTTATTCCAGATATCCCCTCTCGGGCATCATCTCAAAGCGTTTCAGCACCCCTTCCGTAGCGGCAATAATATCATCGGAAAGACGAATTCCTCCGTGGAGCATGGGACCCTCTTTTTTCGAGGCGGCACGACCGTAGGCACAGTAATGGTCTATGGCCTTGTTTGAATTGGTAAAGGCGTTTCCAGAGGGTACCGTGAGAACCAGACGAAACATTTCTTCAATGACGCCGGTTATTCGCCGGGAGATTTCTTCTGCCGATTTTTCGTTCCCCTTTTCAATTGTTTCTATTATTTCCAGAAGCTCGAAGGAAAAACAGTTTGCCGTGCTGAGAAGGAAGCCGTCGTAAGGGCCGCCTGTTTCCTTGAGCCACCGGGCATAGTCACCCTCGGCACCCCTCACAAGATAGACCCCTCCCGTTTCGGCACCCGAAAGAGCAATGCGATCGAAGCCGCTCGAATCCTTGAAGAAGATGAGGTTTGAAAACTTCCCTGCCAGTGTTTCAAAGGTCGTGGGTGCAATTTCACTTTTTGTAACCTGGGGGATCTGGTAGAGTACCGTGGGAAACCCCAGTTCCAGTATCTGCGAGAGTTCGTCCTCAATCGTGGCCTGTTCCAGCGATTCTCCCGCGGGGGGACATATGGTGAAACCTGCCACGCCAGCCTCGGCAAGGGCGAAATCGACCGCTCCGCTCCCGGTTATTTTTTGAAGCGCTTTCAGCATCTCTCCGATCGTTTTTTTCATCTCTCCCGCGTCCGGTTTCAGTACGCCGAGGAATAGATGGGCATCATGTTCCCTGACCATTCTCACCGCAAAGTCCAGAACCTGCATTGTCTCTTCATCGGTAAGCTCCCAGCCGTCTCCGGTAGAGCCGGGAATAAGGTAACCCTTTATCCCGGGTACGATATGGTTGAAATGGGCACGCATGCGGTCGAAGTCGATAGATCCGTCATTTTTGTAATGAGTGAGAAGAGGACACCACAGCCTGGGAATACCACCGGGAAAGAGACCCCTGATGAGGGACTCTCGATCTGTCCTTCGTTTCATGGCAATCTCCTTTCATGGGGCGCTGTCTTGAGGGGAAATAATAGCACCATCAATACGCTAATGTAAGGAGATTTAGTGCTTTTAAAAAAGTACCCGCCACTCAAGGAATTAATCGAGAAAAAATCAGAACAATCTGCCGATCATCCAGCGTACGGCGAAAAAGTATCCAATGCCGGTGGCAAAGAGGAGAAGGCAGGGCAAGACAAGATGCCGGTAGACACGTCCGAAGGTGGCATCGAAATACTGGTTGGTGAGGAGAAGACAGAGGTGGAGGGGTGAAAGGAGTACTCCCACAAATCCGCTTATGAGGGCAAGAATGACATAGGCCAGGATAAAGGACCCTTCACCCATGGAATAGACAAGGGGAATGATTATAGGGAAGGTGCTCCCCACGAATGCGATGGTTATTCCCGTAATTCCACCCACGATAAGGGGGACTAAAACGGCGATCAGTATAAGAGGAACGGAAAGTTCCATAAACTCTCTGCTTATGGCCTGAACGGCGTGACTGTCCTCCAGCATTCCCTTAAAAATCAGGATGGCGATTACCATGTAGAACATTTTCACGAGGTGAGGATCGATAATAACTGTGCGAATAGTATCCTTCGTCATGCCATTTTGGTGCCAGACATATCCTATTGTGATCACGAGTGCGATGATCAACCCCGTTTCCTTGGCAATGTCGAGGTCGGGAAAGATACGCGAAAGCAGAATTCCCATGCCAAGACCTATCAGTATCACCATGAGGATAGGGGCCAGCTCCCTCACGAAGGGGGCCGCGGAACGCCCCTTTTTCACTTTTTCCCTTGCATGTTTCAGGTCGGCTCCCTTTATTGAAAGAGAACCGAAAATAACTGCGGCAAGGGTAAGTGGCCACATGAACATGATGATTTCCCAGAGGTTGATCTCGGCCAGGGTAACCGAGAGGAGTATCCCGGGGTAAAGAGGCCACCAGTACTCCCAGATATGCCGGTACCAGTAATTGATGAAACTGAGCTGGTCCGGACGGAGTTGGCTTTTATTTCCAAGTTCCTTCACCATGGGAGCGGAAAATACCGCACCGCCCGGCATGGGCAAAAGGCCGATGAGGGCGGGAAATATGGCGAGATTCAGACGGGGATTTGACACAAGACCTCGGAAATTTACCAGAAGTCGCTCCATCTGGCCCCCCAGTTCAAGAGAGCTGCTCAAAACGAGAATGAGGGTGACGACGACGGCGAGGGAGAGCGTTTTCGGCATAATAATGGAAGCGATCACGGCGTCGACCATGGAAGTGAGTTTCAAACCGAAAAGGACCCCGATGAGGATGGACCCCATGATAAAGGCATTTCCCAGTGAAACTTTCTTTCGAATGGCGAAGAGGACAAAGGCAAAGACGAGCAAGATCCTCACGATAGCCGGAATATTCAGAACTACTGACATACTGTTCACGCTCAATGATTCTTCAGACGAGTCTGACGCCAAAGTGCAGGGTGATAATGCGAAAAGGCCTCTTTGTCAATGATATAAATCAAGATGAGGGAAAATCTTTCAGAAAAGCCTGATCCTTTTTATGCCCGGTTTTTCTTTGAGTGCCTCAAAGACAACGTAGGCGCATGAAATATCCTGGATTGCGAGGCCGGTGGAGTCGAAAACAGTAATCTCGTCATTCGTAGTTCTGCCCTTTTTCATGCCTGCTACAATTTCGCCAATTTCAGCGTAAATATTGTCACGAGTGATAAGACCATTCCTGACGGGTATATTAATCTCGCCGCTGTGGGAGGCCTGAGTCCAGTCATCGATGACCAGTATTGCCTTTGTAAGGATTTCGGGGCTGATCTCCTCCTTCCCTTCGGCGTCGGCACCGATGGCATTGATATGTGTGCCCGGCGAGACCTTGTGTACCAGGGGTTTTCGAGAAGGTGTGGTACAAGTAAGAATATCCACATCAGTGGTCACGTCGTCAATTTTTTGGGAGATCATAGTTCTTAATCCATATCGTCTTCTCGCCCAGCTGCAGAATCTTGAGGCAAGCCTGTCGTCGGGAGATAGCTTCCACACCTTGATAGATTCCAGGTTCCTTACTTCCATGATGCATGCAAGCTGCGTTTTTGCCTGTGTTCCGCATCCCACAAAACCGGCGCGTTTCGAATCTCTTTTGGAGAGAAATTTTGCGGCCACTGCTCCTGATGCCCCCGTTCGCATTCCCGTCAGGAAGGTGCCGTCGAGGATGGCGATAGGGAATCCCGTTTTCGGATCGGTCAGGGCGATAACAGCCATGACAGTGGGGAGGTTCAACGCAGGATTTTCGGGGTGAACGTTCACACTCTTGATGCCGGCGATATTGAATCCCTGGCCCCAGATAGAAGCGGGCATGGACCGCAAATCTCCCTGCTGAAACGTGAGATAACATTTTGGCGGCATCTCCGTTTCACCGAGTGCATAGGCCCTGAATGCCCTTTCAACGGTCTCATTGGCAATGCCGGGAGTGAGTACCTTTTCAACGTCTCTTCTCGTGATAATCAGAGTTTTCATCCTTTTTTCTCCCCATTAAACGTTGGTCTCTCTTTACAGAATTAGCGGCCATGAGTCAATAACTATTTGAAAGATATAGAAAATCGGCATGCCAATCATAGGTTTTTCGTCAACAATCCTACATTACACTTCCTTGAGTAGGATCTCTGAAAGATCTTTCCGGTGTGATTCCTGATCGCGATGGGCCGGGTGGCCTATGGCGATCAGGGCCATAAGTTCCATATCTTCGGGCATTTCGATAAGCGCACGTACCTTGTCGGAATTTTTCAGAATCTCTCCCAGCCATACCGAGCCGAGTCCGAGCCCATGGGTGACAAGCAGCATATTCTGGATGCATGCCCCTACCGCCAGATGATCTTTCACGTCGTCGTATGACGAATTGTAATCGATGAAAACGGCGATGCAGGCTGCGGCACTTTCTATTATGTGCTGGTACCGTGTCAATGTTGCAAGTTGTTTGAGTACGTTCTTGTTCTGTATGAGTGCGAAACGCCACGGCTGGTTATTCAGGCCTGAGGGTGCCCATGTCCCTGCCTTCATGATTTCTGTCAGGTCTTCCCTTCTCACCGCCTCGCTGGTAAAATCCCTCACGCTTCTCCGTGTGAATATTCCTTCGATGAGTTCCATGGCTAATCATACCCTCCTTTAATGTTTGCCAATAATGGCCCAAAATGAGGAAGATTACAAGGCACCTTTTATAGGCACGAAAATTCTTGACTGAACGCTTGATGTGTGTATTTTTCAGGCTATAGTAATGATTACGAAGGGAGAAAGATAATGAGACTGGCTGTTCTGGGTGCGGGTTCCATGGGAACCGTAGCGGGAGCCCTGATGACGAAGGGCGGATATGATGTGACATTGATTGATGCAAACAAGGCTCATGTGGAAGCGATGAACGAAAGCGGCGCGACCATTACGGGGAAAATGGACCTGAACGTCCCCGTTAAAGCCCTAACACCGGATCAAATGGAGGGGATGTACGACATTGTCTTTTATCTGGTCAAGCAGACCAGCAATGACCAGGCCCTGACTGCTCTTCTTCCCCATCTTCACAAAGAGAGCATTGTCTGTACACTTCAAAACGGTATTCCGGAGGAAGCAGTGGCTCGTTACGTGGGAAGAGAAAGGGTCATGGGTTGTGCCGTGGGCTGGGGTGCAACCTGGCTTGGGCCCGGCGTTTCAGAGTTGACCTCGGATACTGCCAAGATGACCTTCGATCTGGGGGAACTGGACGGCTCGGTGAAAGAGAGAACCAAAAAGGTGGCCGGGATTATGGAGTCCGTATGCCCCGTTGAAATCACCGAAAACCTCACAGGAACCAGGTGGACGAAGCTCATTGTGAATGCCACCATGAGCGGCATGTCCGTATCCCTCGGGTGTACCTATGGTAATATCCTCGACAACGAGAAGGCCCTCACCTGCGTTGTCCATATTGGAAACGAGGCCCTCAATGTGGCAGGAAACCTGGGGATAACCACGGAACCCCTGCAGGGTGTCGATGTAGGCATACTTGCCTTCAAAACGAAAGAGGAGTTGAAGAGCAAGCTTCCCCTGTTTGACCTTGTGTTCAGACCCCATGCACTCCTGAAGGCGAGCATGCTTCAGGACATAGAAAAGGGGCAGAAAACGGAGATCAATGCGATAAACGGCGTGATCTGTGAAAAGGGAGCGGACTTGGGGATTCCGACACCCATCAATGATAAAGTGGTGGAGTTGGTGCAGGGAATGGAAACGGGGAAATACTCTGCAGTATTTGATAATCTCACAATGTTTGAACTTCCCAATGTCCCTGAAGCGTAATCTCAGAGGGAAGCGTATATAAAGAATGTTTCAAGGGTGAATATTTTATAACCCCAAAAAATTCT
The DNA here is from genome assembly GCA_016933215.1 of Deltaproteobacteria bacterium. Lineage (GTDB taxonomy): Bacteria > Desulfobacterota > Syntrophia > Syntrophales > UBA2210 > JAFGBH01. The sequence continues at coordinate 37,025 of JAFGBH010000015.1, forward strand.
TGACATAATTGTGGATAGGTGTATCTAATTCCGGAAAGTTGAAATAGGCTGCACAACCTGAGACAATCAGTTTCCAAGGGGGGAACGCTGTGGATATGATTGTTATGACCCCGTTTCTCCAAAAGAGCGCGGGGTTTTTTTATCTTCAGTTATCGGGAGGCGAGTCGTGAAGATTGCCGTTCCTAAAGAATACGACGTGAAGGAAACCCGCGTCCCTCTCATTCCTGCCGATGCAAAAATTCTCGTAGAAAAAGGGGTGAAAATCGCAATCGAATCCGGCATGGGTGAGCCCATCGGGCATCATGACGCCGATTATGAAACAGTGGGAGCTGATGTTGTTCCCGAGCGCATGACACTTTTATCCTCGGCGGATATAGTCCTTCGCATACGTAAATCGCCCCGTGAGGAAATTGAGTGGCTTAAGGAAGAGGCCCTTCACATCAGCTATTTTGATCCCTTTAACGAAAAGGAGCTTCTGAAAGCCTTTCTCTCACGGGGTGTCAGCGCCGTGAGTATGGAAATGATACCCCGAACGACGCGGGCGCAGAAGATGGATGTTCTGAGTTCCCAGGCAAGCCTGGCGGGATACGTGGCCGTTATTCTTGCTGCGGAACGTCTCGAAAAGATAGTGCCCATGATGATGACACCGTCGGGGACGATTGCACCTGCCCGGGTATTTGTGATCGGTGCGGGAGTGGCAGGTCTTCAGGCAATTGCCACGGCGCGCCGCCTCGGCGCGCGGGTCGAGGCATTTGATACGAGGACCGTTGTTGCAGAAGAGGTGAAATCTCTGGGTGCCAAGTTTGTTACAATCGACCTCGGCGAAACGGGTCAGACAACTGAAGGCTACGCGAAGGCCCTTACGAACGAGCAGTTGGAAAAACAGCGCGAGGCCATGACCGAGCACTGTGCCAGCGCCGATATTGTGATTACCACGGCCCAGGTGTTCGGAAGAAAAGCACCCCTTATCATTACAAATGAGATGATTGCCGCCATGAAAGAGGGGTCTGTGGTGGTTGATCTCGCCGCAGAAGGGGGCGGAAATGTAGAGGGTGTTTCGCCGGGTGAGGAGGTCATTGTTCATGGTGTCCGTATCATCGGATATGAAAATGTGGCAGGCCGTGTCGCCGTTCACGCAAGCCAGATGTACTCGAAAAATCTCGTCAATTTTATTCTGGAGTACTGGGACGAAGAAGAAAAAACCCTTACACTGCGCCTTGACGATGAAATTATAAAGGGGTGCCTCGTGACCTATAAACACGAAATATTCAGCGAGACAGTGAAGAACATTATAGAGGAGGGAGCATGAATCCTGATGAATGCAGGGCGGCGTGCCTCATCTGCATGGGGCTGGTACTGGTCCTCTCAATCTTTGTGGGATTTGAGGTTATTTCCAAGGTGCCGGCACGGCTCCATACCCCTCTTATGTCTGGGAGCAATGCAATTTCAGGTATCACGCTCGTGGGCGCAATTATAGCGGCGGGGACGGCAGAAGGGATTTTGAGCATCATTCTGGGGACACTGGCGGTAACATTTGCTACGGTCAACGTCGTGGGAGGTTACATGGTAACCGATAGAATGCTGAAGATGTTTAAACCGAAAAAAGATGAGGGAAAGGTGTGCGAGTAACACTTCTCATAAATCTGGTCTATATCGCCTCGGCGATCATGTTTATCTACGGCCTGAAGCTGCTTACCTCCCCGGTAACGGCACGCAGAGGCAACTTTATCTCCGCCGTTGGAATGTTTCTCGCCGTCGTCGTTACCCTTGCAAGCGAAGACATCATCGACTACAAGTTGATTGCCTTAGGAGTTATCGTGGGTGGTCTCATCGGCGGTTTCTTTGCCCGCCTCGTTCAGATGACGCAGATGCCCGAGATGGTTGCGCTTTTTAACGGTTTCGGGGGCATTGCAAGTCTCCTGGTCGGCTGGGCAACCTATCATGCCCTGGGACTGTACAATCTCTTTATCATGACGACCCTTTTTCTTGCCGTTCTTATCGGCGGCGTTACCTTTTCGGGGAGTATCATTGCCTGGGGCAAACTTTCCGAGATGATTACGGGAAAGCCGGTCCTCTTTCGGGGCCAGACTATTCTTAACGGATTGATTTTTGTCTGTGCCCTCATGGGGGGTTCTTTCTTTATTGCGAACCCTGCGGAAGGGTATCCCGTTTTAATCGGAATTATAATCCTTTCACTTCTGCTCGGTGTATTGGTGGTAATACCCATCGGCGGTGCCGATATGCCGGTGGTCATCTCACTTTTAAATAGTTACTCGGGAATCGCGGCATGTTCCGCCGGTCTCGCCATTTCGAATAACATACTCATTGTTTCCGGGGCCCTCGTCGGCGCGAGCGGCATTATTCTCACCAACGTAATGTGCAAGGCAATGAATCGATCCCTCTACAATGTGCTTTTCGGCGGCTTCGGAGCCGTTACGAAGGAAGCAGGGGCCAGTTTCGAAGGGGAGGTGAAAGCCATATCGCCGGAGGATACGTACTACATTCTTGAGGCCGCCTGTTCCGCTGTTATTGTCCCCGGCTACGGAATAGCCGTTGCCCAGGCGCAGCATGCAGTTCGTGAACTTGCTGATTTACTTGAAGAGAACGGAGCTGAAGTCCGCTATGCGATTCATCCCGTGGCAGGCCGAATGCCGGGACACATGAATGTACTCCTCGCTGAAGCGGACGTTCCCTATGAAAAGCTGATCGAGATGGAGGAAATCAACCGTTCCATTGCCAATATCGACGTCTGTGTTGTTGTCGGTGCCAATGATATCGTGAACCCCGCGGCGAGGGAGGATGCAAGCAGTTCCATTTACGGCATGCCCATTATCGAGGTTGACAGGGCAAAAACGGTCATTGTCCTGAAGCGCTCCATGGCTCCCGGGTTTGCCGGCATCGATAACAGCCTTTTCTACAAGGAAAACACACGCATGCTTTTCGGCGACGCGAAATCGAGTATCGAGGCGGTTGTCTCACAGTTTAAGTCGGTATAGAAGGAATGGTCGGATTAAAGAGACGCTGAGCTTTGACCGGCTGCGAGTTCTCTACCCTTCTCATTCTTATGATCTGCAGCGGAAATTGTCACCCCTCCTTCCGCTTCCCTTTCAACGATGTAGCGGTAATTATTGAAAATTATTGAGAAACGTCTCTGCTTCCGCAATGGATGCCTGCATGTCCGCAATAAGTGATTCGACCTCGATCTCAATCTTGCCCGCTTCCCGTTTGAGCGTGCCGATGGCCTTTGCGTTGAGGTTGTGCTTCAGAAAAAGCACATTGTCACGAAACTGGTCGAGCACCGGGTCCATCCGTGATTCCGCCTTTTTCATCGCCTTATGCAGCTTGGCATACTGTTGTTTCGATACCTGAAGGGTCCCGCTGCTCTGAGCCCGCAGCTTTGAACTGGTTATCTGCTTGATTTCGCCCTGCCATTCGGAGAACAGATCTTCGGCGATACGTTCCACCTTTGCCACCCGGTCATGGACGGCGTTTGCCCGGCTTTCGCTCTCGTCAAAATCGGCCTTGAGCTTTGTGTAGACATCTTCAAGTTCGCCTCCCTCGAAACCGTACATCTCCTTCATTCGGGTGAGCGCGTCTGTGAACTGCTCCGTGGCTTCTTTCTGCTCCTCACTTGCTTTTTTTACGTTATCCCTGAGGAGATGACGCTTTTCCTTGCCCAGTTTTTCCCACACCGTATAGTAGGTCGTCTGACAGCCGCCCAGAATCAGCGCCAATGCCATAAATGTAAGCAATGCCGTATATCGCAGTTTTATATTCATCGAAACCCTCCCTGATCCCCACAGGCTGTTTTAAAATAATAAGATCATGGCCTGTCCAAAATTACAATGTCCTGGAAACGTAGAAATATCATAACAGTAAGGAATTTTCTACCATTCGGACGATACCAAGTCAAGGCTTAACATAAGATGGTGATCAATGGAGGCGTACTATGTGAGGGGAAAACAATATTTCAAACACCCTGCATTTTATTCCGGGAAATTAAAGATAAAATCGCCTGAACATTGCCCCTCCGTGAGCATCAGGCACCGTTCAATTTTGGGAGAAACTTCATAGGCGACGCCCAGGCTGTCCATCCAGCATTGGACCCTGAAGATAACCCCGCATTCATAGTCCTCTATTGCCCCCAGTCTTTTTATTCCCTTGTAGGCGAAGCACTCGTTTTTTTTAAACTCCCAGTGCATGACATTGTGACGGGGGATGGTAAAGCATGCGTTCATAAAATCGGGGATCATGAGGGACGAGGCTTCCTCAAAAAAATTCGTCAGTTTTTGAAAGGTGTCAATCTCTTTCGCTTCACTGCCGATCAGCGATCTGATTCTCTGTGTCTCTATGGGGGCCAGCCACTTTATTGCCGACTTATTCAGTTTATTGGCCTTTTCGATTCCCTGGTCCATGTAACAACTTAAAAACCAGGTGCCGTCATGGGTCATCCAGCACTTGTTCAAAAATTCGACCAACTCTTTCTTCGTCAGCTTCTCGTATAATGCCATGGAAACCCTCCTTATAACCAAAATTCCTGTATCGGCAGTGAGATGTCAACAGTGCCGTTTAAAAAAGATTACCAGTTATCATTGACTTTTGTCAGCAACCCTATGAGCGAGTCACGTTCATCTTCCGAAAGCGTCTTGTAGACCTTCGAAATAAGCTTTTGTGAGATCTCTATCAGGTCATCCTTCAAGTCTTCGCCCGCGTCGGTAAGTGATATGAGGGTTACCCGGCTGTCGGCGATATCCGGTTCTTTCCGAACATAGCCGAGAAAGATCAATTTATTGACCAGCGCGGTTACCGTGGACTTGTCTCTGTCGATCAGTCCGGCAAGCCCCTTCATGGAAAGCCCCCCATGTTTAAAGAGGGCCCATAGGATGTCGCCATGAGATGGCGCCAGGCCGGGCATATTATGGCTTTTCAACTCGCTTACGAGAAACCTGTTCGCCTTTTCCCGAATTTTTGAAATTAATGTGATGGGGATGTCCTTCTCTGGATGCATGTTAGCAATATAGTTTTACGTCAAACCATTGTCAAGCCTTTTTCTATGTTCGTTCACCGTGAGCAACGTTTTTTTGTTTTCCTTGATAGAGTGATTATCTTAATAGGCATCAGGAGGTAATAAAAAATGAATTTCAATATATCTGAAATAACGACAGTACCGGTCCTCGCGGCCGTGGGTCTGGCCGTTATCTTCAGTCTCTTGGCAGGACCGATTGGAGGGAACGATGCCATGGCGAAGGAGCACCTGGAAAAGGCCACCTTTGCGGGGGGCTGTTTCTGGTGCGTGGAATCTGCCTTTGAAGGAAAAGATGGTGTGATAGAGGTCATTTCGGGGTATACGGGCGGCCATAAAGATAATCCCACCTATGAAGAGGTATCGGCGGGTACAACGGGACATGCAGAGGCGGTTGAGATTACTTTCGATCCGAAGAGAATATCCTATGAAAAACTGCTCGATATATTCTGGCGGCAGATTGATCCCACCGACGGCGGAGGGCAGTTTGTGGACAGGGGAAGCCAGTACCGGTCGGCCATCTTTTACCACAGCGATGAGCAGCGACGCATTGCCGAGGAATCGAAGGCAAATCTCCAGAAACTCGGCGTCCATGACAAGCCAATCGTAACAGAAATCGTGGAGGCAACGGTCTTCTACCGGGCCGAGGAATACCATCAGGATTACCACTCAAAAAATCCGCTCCGGTATAGTTTCTATCGATTTAACTCGGGCAGAGATTCCTACCTCAAAGAGACCTGGAGCGGCAGGTCCGAGTCGGTCATAGGGAAAAAAACAAAAGGGGAATACCGCAAACTCTCCGATGAGGAGTTACAAACGAAATTGACGCCCCTCCAGTACAGGGTGACCCAGAAAGACGGTACGGAGCCTCCCTTCGACAATCTTTACTGGGACAACAAAAGAGAGGGCATCTATGTCGATATCGTGTCGGGAGAGCCCCTTTTCAGCTCCACCGACAAGTATAAATCGGGAACGGGATGGCCGAGCTTTACAAAGCCTCTCGAAAAAGACAACATCGTCGAGAAGGAGGACAGAAGCTTGTTCTCGGTGAGAACGGAGATCAGGAGCAAACACGCCGATTCGCATCTCGGACACGTTTTCGATGACGGACCCCAACCGACGGGACTTCGCTATTGTATGAATTCGGCGTCACTACGCTTCATACCGAAGGAAGACCTCGAAAGGGAAGGCTACGGGGAGTATCTGAAACTCTTCGAAAAATAGAAAGATAGCATTGTAACAAGGTATGTCCTCGCTTTCGCCGTTTCCCGAGGGGCACTGCATAAGGGAAAAGAACGGCAGAAAAAGAGGTAAAAAAGTCGAATCCGTGGTAAAGTACGCTCTCTATGATACCGATTCGTGATACCATACGTTCTCGGAACTATCCCATTGTCAATGTGACGCTGATCGCGATCAATGTGGCGGTTTTTCTCCTGCAGCCGGGAAATGTAAGTGAACTGCAACAGTTTGCCCTCACCTACGGCCTCGTACCGGCACGCTACACCGTGGATACCATTTCCCAGTATTTTTCCTTCGGCCAGCAGGTGGTTTCCCTCTTTTCCTTCATGTTTCTCCACGGTGGCTTCTGGCATCTTGTCGGCAACATGTGGTTTCTCTATATTTTCGGCGACAACGTGGAAGACAAACTGGGGCCGATCCGTTACCTCGCCTTCTATCTTTTATGCGGCTGGGCATCGGCGCTCACTCATGTATTCTTTAACGTACATTCCCAGGTGCCGATCATCGGGGCGAGCGGTGCCATCGCCGGGGTAATGGGCGCCTATTTTATCCTGTACCCCCGTTCTCGGGTGCTGACACTTATTCCGATTATTATTATTCCCTACTTTATCGAGATCCCCGCCTTTTTCTTTCTCGCCATCTGGTTTGCGATACAGTTCTTCGGTGCCACGCTGAGCGGAACGATCGGCGGGGGCGGCATTGCCTGGTGGGCCCATGTGGGGGGATTTGTCGCAGGCATTATCTTTCTCGGCCTGTTCATGTATTTTCCCCGATTTGGGGCCTCGGATGCGGTGCGCCGTTCCACCGTCAAGAAGAAAACACCGCGGCTTCAGGTCATCAAACCGATTCGCGGAACGGACGGATACGACGTGTATGGCAATGTGGCGATTACGCGGCTTGAGGCCTTCAAGGGGACACGGAAAATTGTGAACATACCGCTCGGTTTTCGAAAGCGGCTGTTTCGTGTGACCATACCTCCGGGAATCAAGGACGGCGTCACGCTCAAACTGGCCGGTCTGGGTGAAAAGATTGACGCGAAAAAAAAGGGCGATGCCTATCTCAAGATTATGGTGAAACCAGAGTAAACGCTGCGGTCATTCATTTACAGGCGTCTAATCCCTTCGCGGATCGAAAGAGGATTTTTTCGGAAGAATCGCTTGAACTGAACAGCGAGGGCATTCCCCGCAACTGTCGGAGCAAAAGCGGAGATCCCGCTTATACGGGATTGCGGGGAGATTCAAGTCGATTTCCACACACTGTATTACTATTTGAATAAATCGAAAGTGAGATGTGACTGTCATGAATGAGGAACCTGTTTTTTTCAAGAGCGGAGAGCTTTCTATCGAGGGACTGTATGCCCCGGGAGAGGAAGCGAAATGCGTCGTCATCACCCATCCCCATTCGCAGATGGGGGGGAGTATGAGAAACAACGTGGTGGAGGCCATGGTCTCCGCCTTTTACGGACACGGTTATTCGACACTCCGGTTTAATTTCAGGGGTGTAGGGCGAAGCGAGGGGACCTTTGACGAAGGTGTCGGTGAGCGGGAAGACGTCAGGGGCGCGATTGCCTTTTGCAAAGCGAAGGGATTTGATAATATAACTCTGGCGGGTTACTCCTTCGGGGCATGGGTCAATTCGAGATTCCTTGACGGTTCTGATGATCCCACCGATGTAATCATGGTTTCGCCCCCCATAGATTTCGTGAAATTTGATTTTTCACATCTCACAGGGAGATGCGGCCTCATAATCTGCGGCGATCGTGACCAGTTCTGCCCCCTTTCAGCGCTCCGTGAAATAGTTCGGGAATTGGAATCGAGACTTGAGGTTGTAAACGGGGCCGATCACTTTTATTTCGGAAGAGAACAGGGAATCATCGATTATCTCGGCGACTACCTGGGGGATCAAGGCTAAAGCAGATACTTTTTTTTGAACCTTTAGAGGGCGGAAACAATGGATGGAGCCTGGTATTTCAGACTTTTTTACATGCCCCTCATCAATCTCTTCGTGAGCATCATTCTCTATAAAACCATAAAGGCAGAGCGCATGACAGGGCCGGGGCCAGGCAGGTTCTGGACGATACTCTACTTTGTGGAGCTTGCCATACTCTGCGGACTGCTGTGGTTTGTTTCGTTTCACATCAATTGGGCCTTCTGGGGAGGAATTTTCGTAATTATTTCCGGCCATAGTATCTTTGCTCTGGGCTATATCGCCATGAGGGCGCATCCGGAGAAGAAAAAAACAGTTGTCGACTGGGGCATCTATGGGATCAGCAGAAATTCACATATGATCGCTGCCAAGATTACCACCCTCGGTGTAATCATTATGGGGTGGGACCTGCATTCGATGATCTATTATGTTTTGTGGGCCTACTTTTTGTTGGAAATTATGCTGACCCACTGGTACGTGGTAAGTGAAGAGAAAATGAATATTGTAAAATTCGGCGATGAGTATAAAGAATACATGAAACGCGTTCCCCGATATCTTTGAAAGGAAGTTTTCTCCGAGGGAGGCACACACCTTTCGGGGACCTGACAGTAAGGAAATATGATCGAACTCCAGAAAAGGAGGGTCTTTTGATGCATTCCGATTTTTCTTCGATATTTCAGGTTATTCTTACCGAGGGGCATATATTCTCCGAACATGCGGGACTTTCCGGCACAGGGCTTCGAAGGGTCAGGCCGATTCAGTATGCCATTCACTGGCTCTACGGCGTTTCGGAACCGATGATCCTGCGGATTGTCGATTATATCCTGTCGATACGATTTCTCACGGAAACAGCGATAGGTAAAAAAATCCTTTATGCAATCGCCGCGGTAAGCTGGTTTTTCCCTCATGGAATTGTGCTTACCACCGGGGCGGCAGAAAAGATGGTGGATTTTATAGAGCGCTCCGAGGGGCCAAAGGGCGCCCGTATCGCCGTCGGTCCCTGCGTCTGCCAGGTGGCACTCAATCGCCGGCAGGAACCGCACATGAAAGATATGGTGCTCCTCTACGGTGCCGATATCTATTACCACCTGAATATGGGCTATGAACTCATCTCTGCCGAAAGGGCGAAGGAAATCCTGAGAGAATGCGATGCCGCCGGTCTCGTCCACGCTGTCGAATTTTGTATGAATTCAGGAAAGTGGGTCTTCGTGATATGTAATTGCGACGATAAAATATGTGTTCCCACCAGGGTCTTTCTCCAGACGGGGAAGATGCTTTTCCCCGGTCCCGAAATCGTGGCGCATGAGAGAGATCGCTGTATCGGCACGGAAAAATGCGGAAATTGTCTGGAGCGCTGCATTGCGGGGGCAAATTCAGTGGAAGGAGACGGCAAAGTGGCGGTCGATTACGAAAAGTGCATCGGATGCGGCCTCTGCGTCGGTACCTGTCTCGGCAGGGCACGAACGATGGTCACAAGAGAGGACTATCGCCACGATCATCAGGTGCCTGCTGAACTGCTTCTGGCCGAAAATGAGACGACATGAAAAAAGAAATTACCGCCTCCATGCTCTACAATCTCGTTAGCTGTCCCCACCGTGTCACTATGGATCTCTTCGGCGATCCCGCAAAAAAGGACCCGATTAATTCCTTTGTGCAGCTCCTCTGGGACAGGGGAAACATCTTCGAGCGCGAAGTTATAGAAAGTCTCGATATTCCTTTTACAAATCTCCACGCCTATTCGGAGAGAGAAAAAGAACGCCTCACCATGGAGGCCATGGAACGCGGCGATACCCTTATCTATGCCGGGCGAATCCGGGCGGACGATCTTCTGGGAGAACCCGATCTCCTTCGCCGTCAGGGAAATGGCTACGTTGCCGGTGACATAAAAAGCGGTGCCGGTGAAGAGGGTGCCAATGATGGAGAGAACGGAAGGCCGAAAAAACATTATGCCGTTCAGCTTGCCCTCTACACGGACATCCTCGAAAAGACCGGATTTTCAGCGGGTAGAGTTCCCTTCGTCTGGGATGTCCATGGCGACGAGGTGGTCTATGATCTGGATGCCCCGCAGGGAGTCAGAAATCGCGTGAGTTTGTGGAGTGTTTATCAGACCGCCCTGGGGCTGGCCCGTAAACTGGTCGAAAAAAGTGAGAAAACGAAGCCCGCCCTTGCGGGACAGTGCAAGCTCTGCCATTGGCGAAGCGCCTGTGTGAAACATCTGGAAAAACTGGATGATCTGACACTCATTCCTGAGCTGGGACGTGCGAGGCGAGATGCAATGTGGTTGTATATAAAAAACGTGAAGACCCTTTCGGAATCAAACATCGAAGAATTTATTCAGGGTAAAAAGACGGTCATTCCCGGTGTCGGGAGCGGTAAACTGCACCAGTTTCAGGAGCGGGCACGACTACTGAAGACACGCGGTGCTCGGCCCTATTTAAAAGAGGCGGTGGCACTTCCATCACTGGAAAAGGAACTCTTTTTCGACATTGAGACGGACCCCATGAGGGATGTCTGCTATCTCCACGGGTTTGTGGAACGGATGGGGGGTGATAATGGAACAGAACGATACGTCGCCTTTTACGCCGACAATCCCACACTCGAAGAGGAGGAGAAGGCCTTCGCCGATGCCTGGGAATACGTCAAGGCTTCGATGCCCTGTGCGATCTATTACTATTCTCATTACGAGAGGACGATATGGGGGAAGTTACAGGGACGCTATCCCCATGTTGCGGAGGAAGGGGAAATCGCCGAGGTGTTTAACGCTGCCGAAACAGTGGATCTCTATACCGATATCGTGCGCAAAAAATCGGAATGGCCCACCCGTGATCATTCCATCAAGACCCTTGCCTATTACCTCGGTTTTACCTGGCGGGACAAGGATCCGTCGGGAGCCGCCTCCATTGAGTGGTACCATCGCTGGGTGGAAACGAAAGATGAGGAGATAAAGAAGAGGATTCTCGAGTATAACGAGGATGACTGCATCGCCATGCGTGTGCTTCGCGATGCGATAGAGCAATTGAATATAGGGCCCGAGCTTGTTTTTTAAGTGAGACCTTCCATGGTTTCAGCAGAGTGAAAAAACGAAGATACTCTATGATAAATTTTAATACGATAAAAATATACTGCTCGGGCTGCAGCAGTCTCTTATATGAATATCATAAGGCGGGAAGCGGGCTTTTGGTTAAGTGTTATAAAGACAGGATTAAGGAAGATTACACCCGTGGCGATTTAAGGTGTCCGAAATGCGGATCGGAATTTGCGCGGGAAAGAATGATTCACGGCAAGCCCGCGCATAAAATTATACAGGGTAAGGTATATGTGAAAACGTAGCGGTGGTGAAGTCTCAAATTGAAGCTCCCCGCAACAAGTTGCGGGGAGCTTCAATTGTTAAGGAAAATATCTGTTTTTTATTCGCTCGCTAACCCCGCCGTTACTTTACAAATGCCTGTATCAGCTGGGCGGTTGTTTCGGGGCGTTCTTCCTGTGGAATGTGCCCACATTCGGGAATGACCTTCAGATCCGCTCCCGGTATATCCTTCTGAAATTGATACCCGTGCTCAACCGGTATCCAATGGTCCTCTTCACCCCATATGATAAGGGTCGGTGCGGAAATAACGGACAGTTTTTCGATGTAAGGGTCGGTTGCATACTCCATAATCGCTCTGGAGACAGCCGTCTGCGCGTCCCGAGCCCCTTCGGTACGCAGCCGGTCATAGTAGGCATCGATCCTCTCGTCCGTTACCAGTTTCCGGTCAAAAAAGACCATGTCAAGATTCCCTTTTACTAACCACTTGCCGAAGGTCCACTTCGTGACGAAGGCACCGAGACCGCTGTTCATTACCCTGATGATAAGCGGTTTTTTCTGGTGATATCCGTGCGCATCGATCAGGATGAGGCGATCCACATTCTCGGGATGATCGACAGCCATGATTATACCAATCATGCCGCCCAATGAATTTCCCACGAGGACGGGCCGTTCAATACCCATCACCTTCAGCCAGGTATTCACTTCCTTGGCGAGAGTCACCGGATCGTAGTCGTCTCCCCGTGGTTTGTCGGACCAGCCGAAACCTTTCATGTCGAGAGCCCATACATGGTATCCCGCGTCGGATAGGATCGGTGCCACCTGTTCCCAAGTATAGGTGGAAGACCCGAAGCCGTGGATCAGAAGAATATCCGTCCCCGCGCCAGGATATTCTCGGTAATGGTAGCGGATATCATTAATCGTTACAAAGTGGTCATTCGACTCTGGTGAAAGGATCTTGCCGGCGGGAATAGTCTCCATGAAAACACCGCAGGACGAAAGGATAAGACAGACAGCCAGGAAAAAAATGACCAGTATGACCTTTCTTTCTTTTTCCATTGTTCCCTCCTTGACAGCATGCATAATTTTGTTATTTCCGGTCTGAACTTCACCCTCATCCGGCATTGAACGGAACGGCATGCGAATCGTTGTGCGGAAATGCCGACAGGCCTTATTTCCCATATCATGAAATAGCTGCATTGTTGAACTGAAAAGCGAGCGCATTCCCCGTTGCTTGCAGCGGGGTTAGCGAGCGAATAATAAGTAACATTTTCCTTGACAGTCGGAGA
>JAFGBH010000083.1 GCA_016933215.1 Deltaproteobacteria bacterium
ATCTCCGACTGTTAAGGAAAATTTTATTTTTTATTCGCTCGCTAACCCCGCTGCAAGCAACGGGGAATGCGCTCGCTGTTCAGTTCACTCGCTAACCCCGCCGCATAAAGCGTGGTCTGCTCGCTTTTCAATTCAATTATTGCCCCTCTTCGACCATCACGGTAAATGAGAGAGACAATACTACATAGTTGTCATTTTATCCAATATTAATTACGACAATGTATCATTTATTTTGCGGTTCATTAAGCGATACAACTACTTTTTACATTTAATATCAATAGCATATAAATATTAGTATCATATGGCACAGATATTGATGGACACTGGTACGTAGGAAATACTAAGAATTCTTAGCGGAGGTTTTACAATGAACAGTGGTGATACCGCATGGATAATGATCTGTGCCGCTCTCGTTTTAATCATGACGCCGGGCGTTGCCCTCTTTTACGGTGGGCTGGCCCGAAGGAAGAACATGCTCTCTGTACTGATGCAGTGTTACTTTATTATGTGTCTCATGAGCCTGCAATGGGTGCTTTTTGGTTATTCTCTCGCCTTTGGACCGGACGTGGGACACGGAATTATCGGAAGTCTCGAGTGGGTGGGGTTGAAAGGTGTAGGATTCGAACCGAATGCCGATTACGCAAGCACAATTCCCCATCTGGTATTTATGATATTTCAGGCCATGTTTGCCATTATCACACCGGCCCTGATGGTCGGCGCCTTTGCGGAGAGAATCAAGTTTTCCGCCTTTGTAGTGCTGATGCTCTTATGGACAACCTTTGTGTATGACCCGATCGCTCATTGGGTCTGGGGAGGTGGATGGCTGAGTAATCTCGGGGCACTCGATTTCGCCGGGGGAATCGTCGTCCATGTCAGTTCCGGAGTTTCTGCACTCCTGATAGCAATCCTTATCGGGAAACGGTTACGCATCAATAACCATGGTTTCGCACCTCACAATCTGACTTTGACGGTTCTGGGAGGCGCGCTCCTCTGGTTCGGATGGTTCGGATTTAATGCGGGCAGTGCATTGGGAGCAGGAGGCCTCGCAGCAAACGCCTTCGTTACCACTAATTCAGCCACAGCCGCGGCCGGCCTTACCTGGGCACTGATTGAATGGCAGCGGCACGGAGCCCCTACTACACTTGGTATCGTAACCGGTGCGCTCGCTGGCCTCGTTGCCATCACACCTGCCTGCGGATTCGTCAGTCCTCTCTCATCAATCGCAATCGGAGTAATAGCAGGGATGGTCTGCTATATGGCAGTAACCGCAATAAAGTCAAAATTTAGATATGACGACGCATTCGATGTTTTTGGTGTCCATGGTGTAGGGGGAATGTGGGGCACTCTCGCTACAGGACTCTTCGCTGAAAAGATTATAAACGAGGCTGGAGCGAATGGCCTTCTTTTCGGCAATATTAAACTTTTCCTCATTCAGGGATTTTACCTCGTCGCATGTATTGCTTATGCGCTCATTGTGACATGGATTCTCTATAAGTTTGTTGATGCCCTCTTCGGCATGAGGGTCGAGAAGGATGATGAACTGGTTGGACTTGACCTGACCCAGCACCATGAGTCAGCATACACCGTCTTAGAATAGGAGAATAATTATGAAATATATCGTCGCGATCATACAGCCGCATAAACTTGATGAGGTAAGAAGGGAACTTGAAAATGTTGAGGTCAATTTGCTTACCGTTTCCAATGTTCTGGGAAGAGGAAGACAAAAGGGCTACACCGAGGTTTACCGGGGCATCCAGGAGATTGGTCTCCTCAAAAAAACGAAATTGGAGATTGCTGTGAACGAAGATTTTGTAGAACCCACCATTAACGCAATTACAAAGGGTGCACACACCGGGAATCCCGGAGATGGAAAGATTTTTGTCCTTGATCTTAATGATGTGGTCAGGATCGGAACCAGCGAGCGGGGCGGAGTGGCAATCGGATAAAGAAGGAGACAATCTTCTCTGAACTGCTGGAAACATCAACCGGCCTTGATGTGCCAAAAACAATAAAAGAGCGGGACAGCAGGAAGGGCAAAGAAATAAGCGTCGCAAAATGGCAGAAATGGGGGAGAACGATCGTGAAGGCTCTCCCTCTTTTCCACTTTACAAGAAGTTTCGCACAACTAATACGTGAAACTCCCCGCAATCCCGTATAACTCCGACACGTTGCGGGGAATCTCCGATTGTTTGGTACGTTAGAATTTATTTTCTGTGTTTTCTGGCAGAAAATAAATTCGTTAACGCACTTATCCCGATTATCGGGTTTAAGAAAGAATATATTTGTTATTCTCGCATCCTCCGCCGCATAAAGCGGGGAATGCGCTCGCTTCTCAGTTCAGAACAGCTCTATTTTTCACGGGCATAGGGCCAGGCCATGATGCCGCCTTCCATCACCTTCACGTTGTTCCAGCCGTTGGCTTCCAACACAATGGCCGCTTCATATCCCCTGAGCGATATCTTGCAAAAGGTAATGATCTCCTTGTCCTTGTCCTCAGGGAGTTCGTGAAGTCTCTTTCGCAGTGCCCCGAGGGGGATAAGCGTCTCTCCGATGCCGAGACGCATCTCTTCATACTCGTCAGGTCCTCTCACATCGAGGAGTAATGTATCGTTGCCACTTTTGGGGATATTTCTTACTTCCATTGCCGTAATGCTCTTCATTCTCCCCTTCATCTTGTTCTGCATTATATGGGCGGTGGCAATGAAGTGATCGATGGCAAGCGAAAACGGGGGCGCATAGGGAAGATCGGAATTGACAATATCTTCAACGGTAAGTTTCCCCTGGATGGCCATCGCCCACTGAGCGATCTGTCTGCTCACGTTACCGGGACCGATACACTGCGCACCGAGAATCCTGCCGCTCTTACTGTCTGCAACGAGCTTTGTCACAAGAAGGAGCCCGTCCATAAAGTTCGGTTTATCGGGACTCGCGTTGATAACCGTGATGATATCTTCATACCCGAGCTTTCGTGCCATAGACTCAGAGAGGCCCGTCGCACCCGCTGAATAGTCAAATACCTTGCAGATTCCCGTCTGAATCGTACCGGGGAATTTCACGTTATTTTTATCAGAGGCAGCATTTTCGCCGGCTACACGCCCCTGGAGATTGGCGAGGTCCCCGTAGGGAGCATGCACATTCTTCCCCGTAATAAGGTTCAGTACTTCAACGCAGTCACCAACAGCATAAATATCGGGATCGGAGGTCTGCATGTATTCATTCACCGCAATCCCTCCCCTTTCACCTATTGTTATTCCCGCTTCCTTTGCAAGACGGACATTGGGCCTCACACCGATGGCAACCACGGCAAGCTCGCAGGGGAGTTCCGTCCCGTTCTGGAGCTTAACGCCGGTAAGTGTACCATTCTCACCGAGAAAACCGGCGATGCCGTTTCCGGTGATTACATTCGCCGATTTGCTTTTGACATGACTCTCAACGAGCTTCGCCAGTTCCCAGTCAAGAAAGGTGAGGAGCTGGGGCAAAAGCTCGATCACTGTAATCTCGATCCCCGCCAGCTGGAGGGCCTCGCAGGTCTCAATTCCGATCAGTCCTCCACCAACGACGACCGCCTTTTTTATCGTCTGTTCTTCACGAATTCCCCTCAGAAAATCGGCGTCTTTCATCGATTGAAGGGTGGTAATGCCTTCAAGGTCGGTTCCCGGGACGGGGGGAAGCTGCGGAATGGATCCGGTTGCAATGATCAACTTGTCATATTCCATCGTGCCCGTTTCATCTGTCAAGAGATTCCTAAACGTGACTGTATGATTTTTCCTGTCGATGGAGGTTACTTCCGTATTCGTCCGCGCATCGATTGCCTTGGCGTTAAGATAAAACTGTGGATCTCTGGTGACACCGGTAGAGGTTGAAAGAAGCATATTTCTGTCATCAAAGTATCCGCCCACATAGTAGGGATATCCGCAGGAGGCCATGGAAAGATCAGCATCTTTCTGAAGGATAATGACATCCGCATCGTCATCGATTCGCCGTGCCTTTGCCGCGGCCTTCGGTCCCGCTGCTGAACCGCCGATCACCACAATTCTTTTCTTTTTTTTGCTCATTTTGCGTCTCCTTGCTTTTTTTTATTGAAACTGTCTTCCTTTACATAATTGCGATCAGACACACGAATACCCGCGCTTCAGGTCATTGCAGAACAGTTCGGTCGAAGCTAGTGAAGAGGCGTGACAATCTCATGATGATTCGATGGAGGGCGTAATGGGTCCACCCTGATAAGATCGGATTTTGCAATGACATTATAGGTATTGTGAAAAATCCAGAAGCGGTGCTACTACACCAGCATTACCTCTATTTCATTGACATATATCAATGTATTTAACGATTTTTTCTCGCCCTTCGTCGGCCACAATCATTACCGTAGCGGCCCCGAAACAACCAAAGAACGAGTATTTCCTGTTGAGTTGTCATTAATCGTTCCGGCCCAGTCGGTTCTGTCCGGCACATAGTGCGTGGAAGTGTAAAAAAAGAGGGCTGTTTTTTCATTCGACCTTCTAATTACCAGAAAAAGCAGCCCTTTACCTTGAAATAATTAATGAACGCTCACCTGCTTGCCTCTCAGGGGTATAACCGCCTTACACGCCGCATTCACAATCGGATACACTATCGGCGATGATGTGAGAGCTGGATGGGTCCCCATCTGGAACTTCACGATATCATCGGCGGTCATCTTGTGCATAATACAGGCGCTGATGACGTTGATCATTTCACCCACCGGTTTTCCTCCCGATATCGCTCCTCCAATTAGCGTCCCGGTATCTTTAGTAAATATCAGTTTTACCTTTGTGGGAGTGGAATTGGGCATGCCGCCCGGATGTGTATCGGGGGCCGCCGCTTCCGTCACGATATAGGACGTCCCTGCCTGCCTTACAAACCTCTCGGTGACACCTGCGACACCGAAGGCTCTATCGTTAATTACCGTGGAAAATACACTGATTGCCCCACAGTTCTGATGCGTCGGAGAGTACAGATTAGCTCCGGCGATCCTCGCCTCGGACGTCGCGATTGAAGCAAGCATGACACCGCTCGGCCGTCCGTCGAAAAAGGAAACCTTCTCGGCACAGTCTCCGCAGGCGTAAACATCGGGATCGGTATAGGTCTGCATATAGCGGTCAACCCTGATCGTATTTCTAAAACCAAGTTCAAGCCCTGCTTTTTCCGCAAGTTCCGTATTCGGAACCGCCCCGATTCCCAGGATTATCATATCGGCCTTCAGTTCTTTTCCGCTCGCCAGTTTTACTCCACTGACCGCGCCATCGCCGAGTATGGACTCCACCTTCTCATTAACCAGGACCTTTACCCCCGTTTCTTCCAGTTTGGCCTTTGCATCTTCGCAGAACTCATCATCCATCGCCATCTGGAGACAGTGAGGCATCGCCTCGACAACGGTAATATTGACATCCCTCCCCTTTCTGCACTCATCGGCGAACTCCATCCCGATAAATCCTCCCCCGATGATAACGATGTCTTTGACACCATTCATACAATTCATCAGATACGACAGGTAGTCGAACTCCTTCTTCACAGGAAATACGTTTTCCTTGTCGATTCCGGGAATCGGCGGCACCATGGGGCTTGACCCCGTGGCGAATACAAGCTTATCATATTTCACCTTCTCCCCGTCTTTGAGCGTTATAATTTTTTTCTCCCGGTCAACATCGACGGCCTCTCCCTTTAACAGTTCAATCCCGTTATTTTCCAGAAGCCCGTCAGGTATAACGTTATTTTCCGGGCCACCCACCGTGCCGTAGATATACGGGATTCCGCATGGCACGAGAACGGTGCCCTCCTTCCTGATCAGTAATACCTTTTTGTCAGGGTAATGCCTCCTGCTGCTGATGCCTGCCGTAATACCTGACAATCCTCCCAACACCGCCACATCTGTCTCTCTCATAGCTTCTTCCTTTCCACCCTCTGGTTCTGTTGAATTTCATTTTCGGCTTATTTGAAAAAAACAAAACATTACTTATATATACTAATTCTCTGATTTTATCGTTGATATGAGTCATTGATATACATCAACTTTTCGAGTAGTATAGGATACATGATGGATATAGTATCGTTTTTACGAACCACCCCCCTTTCAAGGAATCTTTCAGAAGATCAGCTGGAAATCCTCGCACAATCGGCACGTGAAAAAAGATGCAGAGCGGGCCAACTTATCATCGGCGAGAAGAAAGAGACCCGTACCTTTTTCATCGTCGCGGAGGGCAGGGTAAAGATGTTCAAGAGTTCTTCCGACGGAAAGGAACAGACCCTCTATCTCCTCGGACCGGGTGAGATGTTCGGTATGTGCGCCGCCTTTTCGGATTCCATATTTCCCGCAAATGTTATAACAATGGAAGAAACGACGCTCCTCATTCTCCCCGGTACAGTCATTGAAGATCTCGCGAAGAAAGATTCAACGGTTCTCTTCAACCTGATCTTCATCCTCTCAGGGAGACTGAAGGAATCGATGTCGCTCATTGAATCACTGTCGCTGATGGAGACACCGCAGCGTGTGGCATCTTTTCTCCTTTTTTCCGGTCTTAAAAAAGACTGCCGCGAAGGCGAGGTCGCCGAACTGACGATAAGCCAGCGGGAGCTGTCAAAGATTCTGGGCACTACACCGGAAACGCTCTCCCGCATATTGAAAAAGCTGGCCGGGGAGAATATAATAGAAGTCACGGGGAGAAAAATACGTGTCCTTGACTGCGAGGCCCTTCAAGAACTCGCAACGGGATGAAAAAAACGCAAAGGGGGGATATCATGAAACATGACAAATGTCAGGATTTGACCAAAAAGTTTAATGCGATTTTCCCCGGAGGACACAGTAACTTTAGAGTCCCCTTCGAGGCAACGCAGAACAGGATATTCATAACAAAGGCCGAGGGGAGCCATCTCTGGGATGCCGACGGGAATGAGTACATCGATTACATGGGCGCGATGGGACCGAACATCCTCGGCCATCGACACCCCGACTATATTCAGGCGCTGAAGGAGTATCTTGATGAGATGTCCTTATCCGTCGGTTCGGGAATACTTTTCACTCCCGCCGACATAGAACTGGGCGAAAAAATCATCAAACATATCCCCTGTGCGGAAAAGGTAAAATTCTGCCTTTCGGGCACCGAGGCAGTCCAGATGGCAATACGCCTCGCCCGCGCGTATACGGGGCGGCCTTACTTCATACGATTTGAAAGCCACTATCACGGATGGCTCGATAATGTTCTGGGGGGTGTGATCAATCCCGATACCGATACCAAACCTTTCGGTGTCGATAATCCCGATCTCGATCTCGTGACCTATACCCAGGGGAGAAACCCCAAGGCCCTCGAAGAATCCTTTGTTCTGCCCTGGAATGATGTCGAGCGGCTCGAAGAAGTACTGGAAAAATATGGCGAGGAAGTGGCGATAATCCACTTCGAGGGAATCGTGTGCAACCACTTCGGGATGATGCCGAAACCTGGCTTTGTTGAGAAGATTCGAGAACTGTGCACAAAATACGGCATCGTTATGAGTATGGACGAGGTCATCACCGGCTTCAGGCTTGGTCTCGGCGGTGCCCAGGGATATCTCGGCGTGACACCCGATATTGCAACATTCGGGAAGGCAATGGCCGGTGGCGTCCCCCTTTCCGCCGTTGTGGGAAAGGCCGAAATTCTCAATCAACTTCAGGATGGGACGGTCCTCGGTCCCGGCACCTTTAACGGAAATCCCTTCGCCGTGAAAGCGTCACTCACCACCCTCTCGATCCTGGAGAGAGATAACGGTGCCTCTTACGATGAAATGTGGCGGGTACAAAATCGCCTGATGGATGGCCTGAGAGACCTTGCTCAAAAGTACAGCATCCCCGTTCTGATCCATGGATTGACCGGGGTTTTCCACACCCTCTTCGGTATCACGACAGACGCCATTTACACCGATGCCGACCTGGAGGACTTCGACCTGAATCTTCTTTACAGTTTCTGGCCTAAAATGCACGAGGAGGGCATCATCGTCATGGCAGGAGGCAGGTGGTACATGACGATGTCACACACCGATGAGGATGTTGACAGGACGCTCGAAGCCGCCGACAAGACCATGGGCACAATGTAAGTTTCGGAAACTATCTCCTTCCAATACCCTGCCTCGCAGCATGAGAATACTATTTACGGTATTATAGTAAGCGGAGGATATTTATGCCCAGGCGCATCATCGAAGATCACCAGGAAGATTTTTTCTCGGGCCTCGAAAACGCTCGAAAATATGCAGAAGAGGCAGAAAAATCCTCAAAAATGCGATTCAGGGGTTTCCTGAAGAGACTACTCGAGAGCAATGTAAAGGGAAGATATCTGGAGGTCGGAGCCGGGTCCGGTATCCTGGCAACGATGATTGCAGAAAATGACAGAGATCTATCAATCACGGCCTTAGACATCTCTTCAGACATGGTTTCAGTTGCAGGTGAATATATAGAGAAGAAGGGCCTGCAATCGCAGATACTGCCAATCACGGGAAATATAGAAGATGACGAATTTATCCAGTTTCAGGATAAATTCGATTTCATCTACTCAACCTTTTCACTGCACCACTGGAAGAATCCGAAAACTGTCATTCGCAACCTGATGCACCTCCTAAATGACGGGGGAAAAGTGATGATATACGACCTCAAAAGGGTGTGGTGGCTCTACTGGATACCGATTGAAAACGGTTTTTTCAAATCGATACGGGCCGCATACCAACCCGACGAGATCGAATCGATATTACGCGAGACGAATGTTACACAATATAAGATTGAGACCATTTCCCCCTTCTTCCTGCAAAATATTACCCTCTGGAAATAATACCAATGAAGTTCAGTGTTTAATAATGGCACTCCCGTTTTTGATTACAAACCAAAAAAAAGATCAGATACCGGAAAAAGGAGTTAAACCGAATCTGATCTTTTTTAAATTACAATCTGTATTGGTTGATATTATATAAAGCAATGTCCATGCCATATTTTTTCACAGAAAGAAGTATATTTATAAGCAACTGATATCTATAGTCATTATACCATCTGTTATCGCCGCCAAGAAACCACCCTCAAACATGAAAGTGGATACATGGTATCCAGATAGGGTGGATATATGTATACATAGTATTCAAGAACGGCCCATTGAAGCTCCCCGCAACTTGTTGCGGGGAATCTCCATTGTTAAGGAAAAAGTTTGTTTTATATTCGCTCGCTAACCCCGCCGCAAGCAGCTGGGAATGCGCTCGCTGTTCAATTCAAATTATCGCCACAGGGAACAACAATGCCTTTATGGCACGCCACGGTCTGTCAAAATGTCATTTCAAATGTCATATTGGCATGTAATAAGAATTTGGACTATGGCTCTCAGCTTCGAAATCAAGTCACTCTTGACATTGCGAGATGTCCGTCTTACTATTCGTTGCACCTTTCGACCGGAGCTTGTCCTTCATGAAACACCTCATTTCAGTGAAGGTCTCACGTCTGCAAGATTGCTCTGAGTCTCTCAGGCAGAGATAACAAACGTAAATGCGGGAGCTCTTTGTTACGAATTCTGAGGTCAAATCTTTATCTTTGAAAGCTCGTGCTGTGAGCAAACGTGATCAATTATCATATGAAGTTTTGCATGCCTTCACCACAATCAGATCCAACGGTTTCAGAAAGTACCCTGTACATGCCATTTAATTCCCTGCCCTCTGAACATTCGCCTCAAATATAGCATGAGGCATTACCAGACGATTCTTAACTGATTTAAAACCCATGAAATATCATCGAAGATTGAATTCCTGCCAAAGATAAGTGGAAACTTTGGCAATAACTGAGACATCAGGTCTTGCTAAAAAGGCAAGGGGTGTAGTATGTGACCGCGATGTAATCGTTTCAATTATGATGAGGTGAATAAAAGAATATGACAGATGAAGATAAAAACAACGAAATATCATTTGAAGAACTCCTGAAAGAGAGCAGCACCCTTGAAACCGGGTGGATGGAACCGGGGCAGCGTATGGAAGCCCGAATCGTTGACATTGCAACCGACTGGATATTTCTTGACCTTGGCGGTAAGAGCGAGGGGTACCTGGACAAAAAAGAATTTCTCGATGAAGACGGCAACTGCACGGTAGAGATCGGCGATACGGTCACGGCTTATTTCCTGTCGTCGCGCCATAACGAAATGCTTTTTACCACCCGGATTACCAGCAGCGAGGCGGGACGAAACTTTCTCGAACATGCCTGGCATGGCAAAATCCCCGTTGACGGTCTGGTGGAAAAGGAAATAAAGGGCGGCTTTCAGATAAAAATAGCCGGTGACACCCAAGCCTTCTGTCCCTTTTCGCTGATGGGACTTCGGCGGGTGGAAGATTCTTCCGAATACATAGGGCAACGCATGTCCTTTTTGATTGCCGAATATAGTGAAGAGGGCCGAAACATTATCCTTTCACACAGGGCCATCCTGGAAACTGAATTGCGTGTGAAAATAGAGGCACTTAAAGAGGAATTGCAGGAAGGCATGAAGATCACAGGCACGGTGGCGTCTATCCAGAAATTTGGGGCCTTTCTCGACATCGGTGGCATTCAGGGCCTGCTTCCCATTTCGGAGATCGGGTGGGGACGGGTCGATAATGTAAACGATGTTCTCTCCGTCGGCCAGGAGATGGAAGTGATGATCCTGAAACTGGACTGGGAAAATGACCGTATATCCCTCAGTATCAAAGCGACACTCCCCAATCCCTGGGAAAAGGTCGAAGAAAAATACACCGCAGGATCTTCCCATGTGGGAACGGTGGCACGACTGACAAAATTCGGGGCCTTTGTGACCCTTGAAGGGGGCGTGGACGGTCTCATTCATATCTCAAAGCTGGGCGCCGGGAAACGCATCAATCATCCCGGTGAAGTCCTGGAGCAGGGACAGTCTCTGGAGGTGACCGTCGAATCGGTTGACCTGGAGAAGAAACGCCTCTCGCTGAAGCTGGCTCAGGAAGAAAAAGGCGCTGATAAAACAGAAGCGGCCGATACCGAAGATTATAAGGCATACATGGGAACAACGCCCGCTTCGATGGGAACGTTCGGCGACATTCTCAAGGAAAAACTCGCCCAGGCGGCTCAAAAGAAGAAGAAAACGAAGGCAAAAAAGTAGCCCAATCGGATATAATAGTTCCGGAACCTCTGCCGAATATGTATACATTAAATCTCATGAGAACGAAGGGGCGTTTTAGTCCTATGTCAGTGCATACTTTTATTACAAAGTGAAACAAAAACATGAGAATGTAATGTCATGAAAGAAAAAATCACCACTAATCATTTCGAGAAACTGAGGGTTTTGGGCGTCGGCGGAAGTCCACGGGCCGGGGGAAATTCGGATGCGCTCGTGAGGCAGATCCTGCAAGGTGTCCGAGAAAAGGATATCGCCACCGAGGCGATTCACCTGAGGGATTACTCCTTTGAACCCTGTATCGGATGCGAAAAGTGCAGAAAGGACGAGATCTGCACGGGCCTCAATGACGGAATGCATCTGATCTATCCGAAGATAGTGGAATCACAGGGCCTCGTTCTGATATCGCCGACTCATAATTATAATATCACCGCCTGGGTCAAGGCCTTCATCGACCGTCTCTACTGTTTTTATACCTATGACAATAATCGCCCGAGAGGATGGACGAGCCGCCTGAACGGTCAGGGCCGCAAAGCGGTCATCGCGGCAGTATGCGAGCAGGAAACCAAAAAAGATATGGGAATGACACTGGAGGCGATGCGCCTTCCCCTGGAGGCACTCGGATATGAAATCATCGACGAATTGCCCGTCTTCGGTCTATTTGACAAGGGGGCCGTCAAAAAGGAAGAGAAAATAATGGCGAAGGCGAGAGCCGTGGGATTGAATCTGGCGTCATCCCTCCTGACATAATATTTTAAGAAAGCTACAACCGACAAACGTAAGAAGGAGTTTTTAGAGATGATGACGAAAGAAGAAGCGAAAGAGTTTGCCTCGAGATGGCTCCCGGCATGGACGGGAAACGAGCCGGAGAAGCTGGCAGATTTCTATTCAGACGATGTCTTGTACCTTGATCCCGTCATACCGGACGGCGTAAGGGGTAAGGACCAGCTCATCTCCTATTTTCGGAAGCTCCTCGCGCAGAATCCCGACTGGGTCTGGACGCAGATCGAGCCGATCCCGATGGAGGGCGGTTTCCTCAACAAGTGGCTGGCAAAAATACCGGTTGGAGATAAGGTATTGGAGTTCGTCGGCGTCTGTTTCGTCCAGTTTGATGATGCAGGAAAAATAAAGCGAAACGAAGTCTACTTCGATCGCACGGATCTGGTATCAGCGATCTATAACTACAAAAACTCTCAATAAACGGAAACGCGGGCTCGTCCTGCGAAATTCCTGCCGGCGGGCACAGAATGAATGGCCGGGGGAGTTAAACAGACAACTCGCCCCGGACCGTGGTTTCTGATGGAGGCCTCACTCAAACGGGAAAGATCTCCCCTTTTTACTTATTTCCCTTTTTTCTTTCGTTGACGGGAACATAATCCCTCTTGTCGTGACCCAGATAGACCTGGCGGGGTCGATGAAGCTTGCCCTTGGGATCTTCCCTGCTTTCCTTCCACTGACTGATCCATCCCGGCAGTCTGCCAATGGCGAACATGACGGTAAACATATTGAGGGGGATTCCAATTGTCCTCAAAAGGATGCCGCTGTAAAAATCGACATTGGGATAAAGCCTGTTATCGATAAAGAAGCTGTCCTTCAGTGCCACCTCTTCCAATTTCTTTGCAATATCGAGGAGAGGATCGTTAATGTTCTTCTTTTGAAGCAGCTTGTCACACATCTTCTTCATAATCCGACCACGTGGATCGTAGTTTTTGTATACGCTGTGTCCAAACCCCATAAGAAGAAAAGGGTCTTTTTTGTCTTTCGCCCTCGCCACAAAAGGAGCGGGGTCCCCGCCACTCTCATGGATTACCTGGAACATCTCCACCACTGCCTGATTTGCCCCTCCATGCAGAGGTCCCCAGAGCGCACTGATACCTGCAGAAATGGCGGCGTAGAGATTCACTTGGGCGCTCCCCACCAATCGAACAGCCGATGTGGAGCAATTCTGTTCATGGTCCGCATGAAGCACCCAGAACAGATTGAGGGCCCGAACAAAATCCTCGTCAATCATATACGGACGGACAGGCGTATCAAACATCATATTCAGGAAGTTGGCACAATAGCTGAAAAGATATGACGGATACACAACCTTTTGTCCCTGGGATATCCTGTAGGACATGGCCGCCATTGTCCTTAATTTGGAAAGGAGACGTGCCAATGTTTTGTCGATATCTTCTTTCTCCGATTCTTCCGGTATCTCCGGATATAAGGCCCTCATGGCATTAACCATCGACGCCAGGATATTCATCGGGTGAGCCCCGCGGGGGAAATGCTCAAAAAAGTTGCGCATCTCCTCATGGATAAGAGAATGATTGTTCAGCATGAGAGAAAATTCATTCAGTTCCTCTGCCGTGGGCAAATCGCCATTAATGAGCAGATAGGCCGTTTCCACAAAGGTTGAATGCTCTGCAAGCTGCTCTATGGGGATTCCTCTGTATCTCAGAATACCCTCATCGCCGTTCATATATGAGATGCTGCTCTCGCAACTCCCTGTATTCCCGTATCCTGGATCAAGCGTTATCAGGCCCGTGTCCTTATGAAGTCTGGAGATATCGAGAGCCATTTCTCCCTCTCGTCCGACTACAATAGGCAACTCATAGGTTCTTCCATCCACAATCAGTTTCGCTGTCTTTCCCATTTATTTCATACTCCTTTAGACCGAAGATTCAGTGATGAGAGTCTGTTGTGCACACCTTCTTCTGTTATCTGTAATGTATAAAAACAGGGGGGGTAACTGCTGGCGGCAACCAGACCCTGAAATTCTTTAGCTAAACGTGTTTCATCCGAAGATTCGCGAAAGCTCATCCTGATGATAGACGGGGAGTGGTTTCTCCACCCCATCTTGAATAAGTTTCATCCCCCTTCGCTGACTCACCAAAACCCCTATTCGGGTTCCCGCAATACCGGCCGCTTTCAGTTTCGCAATTATTTCCTCCGACGCCGATGGTAATGCGGCAATGAGAAGTGAGCCCGAGGCAAATGTCCCTATGGCGTTAACTTTATAATAATCGCAGAGTGCCTTAGTTTCCTCGCTTATCGGGATATTGTCACCAAAGACCTCGACGCCGAGGCCGCTCGCACGAGCCATTTCATATATTCCGGTTGCGATTCCCCCCTCCGTCGGATCATGGAATGCATGGATACCGTCACAACCCGCGAGGGCGGCCACATCCTTCACCACACCGATTCCCGGATCATAGAGATAGTTTTGCGCCCGGCTGATAAATGCTTCCGAAAAATGGGCACTCAGTTCCACCTCTTTTTCGCGAGAGATGATGGCAGTTGCCTCGATAGCGGCGGTTTTCGTCATGATCAGTTCATCGCCCTTCCTCGCCGCAGAGGTCGGCCTGAGTTCATCTTTCCTCGCCTCACCCAGCATCTGACCTATCACGATGGGAGTGCCGACACCGGAAGTTACCTCCGTATGGCCGCCGCAGTAGGTTATTCCCAAAGCCTGACAGCTTTGAGATATCTGAGAGAATATGTTTTCCAGATCGCCTTTGCTGCTTCCCTCGGGGATGAGGATTGTCGCCAGAAACCAGAGGGGAACTCCCCCCATTGATGCGATATCATTGGCATTAATATTAACCGCATAAAAGCCTATCTCATCGGTAGCACAGGTTATCGGATCCGTTTTTGCTATGAGATAGTGATCTCTCATATCGATAACTGCCGCATCTTCACCAATTCCCGAACCCACAACAACACGATTGTTACTATAGGTATACTTGGCGAGGAGCTTCTCGAGAATGTTCATGTGAACCTTTCCGACAGGGAGTTTATCCATACTGCATCACATCGCTTTCTTCCGTGAGGTTATCAAATAATAGAATAACCCGGCAACTACTATGGAGGGAATTGAGCCCCCGATGGAGTATTTCATGAGCGCGATAAATTCAAAGGTCGCAAAACCAGCCGCCCAGGATATTATTGCCGCCGGATTAAAGCCCTTGAAGTACCAGTACTCGCCTCCTTCTTTGAAGAGTTCATCCACATCGAGTGTGCGCTTCCGGATAATGAAATAATCCGTGAGGACGACACCAAAGATGGGCACAAACATGGCCCCTATAAACAGAAGGAAGTTTTCGTACTGCGCCATGGGAAAGATGAGGGCAACTATTATCGATACAATACCCGCACTCCACATGATGAGCTTTGGCGAGATCTTCGACGATATGTTCATGACGGAACAGGTGGCGGAATAGACATCGGGAAAATCCGACGTGATTGTGGAAAAAATAACCATTATGAGCGCGGGAGCGGCAAATCCTATGGCTCCCATCGTGCGAAGTATGAGTCCCCCGGGATCTGTCTCTCCCGTTGCCAGTGTCGCCACGAGTCCCAGTATGTACATCCAGGAAGAGACGAGAAAATAGCCACACCACGTATTCCAGAAAGCGGTTGATACGCGCTTCGAAAAACGCGAGTAATCGGCCACAAGCGGGAGCCATGATATCGGCATGGCAATCACCAGATCAAGACCCGTCATAAAGGGCATCCCTCCTCCGCTTACCGCCGCCGCCGCATGTCCGAATTTTCCGAATGATACGAAACTCATCATCACAATAACCAGGCCGAGTGCGATAACCGCCACTACCTGCATAATCTTCCAGATCGTTTTCCCCGTGTAGAGGGCCCACAGAAGCGTACCGACTCCGATTAGAATAATCCAGAAATGGGAAGATGCGGAAACCCATTCAATCGAGTTACCGAGCATAAAACCGGCCTGTCCGGCTATAATGAGCATAATTGATGCCCACCCGATCAATTGTATGATATTCAAAACAGCAGGAAGACGGGATCCCCTGATACCAAATGATGGCCGTACTGACACCATGGCCATAATGCCGTAATCGGAACCGATGACTCCTCCCAGGGCCATAAAGGAATTTCCTATAATATGACCGATTATAATGGCCCAGAGCCCCATCCAGAGCCCCATCGGGGCGAGGAAGCCGCCGGCCCAGATCTCAGCAAGCGATATGGCAACGCCGGCCCATAAGAGAAAATAATAAACACCACCGAGATTTCTCCCGGAAGTTCCAACGGGGGTTATATCCATCCAGCAGCTCCTCCTGAAAAGGATACTCAGCGTTTATTGATAACAAATCACCTTTCGTTTAACAACGTCTGCCAGTATCTTCAGATTCTCATCACTACTATCGAATACCTTCACAACATTTCGGTATTTAGCAAAATCAGGGGCATATTCTTCCAGCTGATTGGGAAACTTTTCCAACCATAAAATATTAAAGGTCACGCCTTTTTCGCCCGGGAAAATGGCTATATAAAAGATGCCTGTTTCCACAAGATCCTGGAAGAAATGGGTTCCGTAGGAGAGCTCAGGCATAAGATTGCCGTCCGAATAGGCAATTTCACCCAGTACCGAGATGTTGTTTATCTCGGAAAATCCCACGGGTACTCCGAGTGAGGGTGTTGTTGAACCCCACCTTCCCGGTCCAAGCAACATAGCATGGCATTCCTCTCTGTTTTCAATCTGTCTGTTTAATCTTCCAACGAGTCTGGCAATTTCATACTTTTCCTGAAGACTTAACTTCGTGTAATGCAGCGGATCAACATAAATAATCCTGTCAACCGATTCCAAAATTCCGCCGCCGAAAAAATTTCCTTCAAACTGGAAGAGGATATTGTCTTTCTCGATATTCTTCGGAAATTCAACCCTCTTCCCTTCCCCCTGGACTTGAAGAGGCCGGCACTGTACCAGATTGATCTTAAAATCATCCTCATCGGTAAAATTCACCGTGAATTCTATATCAACGGGATACTCGTAGATCGTTTGAAGTTTTTTAAGCATTCTTCGCATGATGTCGGTAAACTGCGTCCCCGAGAAGAAATCATCAAAGGTAAGTACCCACGCCTCCTGACCTTTTATTCCTAGTTCGCGTATCCTTTGATCGGTCTCGTAATCTCTGACTCCGATCCTGTCCATCCTGATGTCAAGCCCTTCACCCGACAGAGTGAGCACCGACTTTGTCTTCAGATCGTTGTGTTCGAGATCGAGCAGGTCGACATCGCGTTGAGAGAATTTTCGGGTATCTTCCATTCCCGCGTGAGGCTTCAAGAGGGGAAGATCCAATGCAACGATTCTCGGATAATCTCCCTCAACTCTGTTCACCGCTCTCGTTCCAAGTCCGAAAACCAGCCGCAGCATACCCGCCTTCGGATCCATTTCCTTATTCCACACAAAAGTATTGTAGGAAATACCTACTCCCGCAAGATCGGGGAAATAATAATTCTTATGATGTGATCCCGAAACCCGCTGAACGAGAAGGGCCATCTGTTCATCAGCCCTTTCAAGTCCTCTCTGCATACGATAGGTCAGGGCATCCTCATTCATAGCACTCGCATATATTGTGCGGACGGCGTTCTCAAACTGGGCGTATCGCTCTTCGGGAGTTCCCTGATTAACGAGAAAAATGCTCTCATACTTGCCGGCAAAGGCATTTCCGAAGGAATCTTCCAAAAGGCTGCTTGATCGGACAATAATAGGTGACTGCCCGAAATATTCAAGCATCCTGTAGAACTGCTCCTTCACTTCATCGGGAAAGTGGCCCTGCTTCATTCTGTCTCTCAGGATTCGGCCTGCCTTGAAGTAGCCCTCTTTCGTCTTCTGCTCCATTCTCAATTTCCACCAGTTATTCTGTACCAGATAGGTGTAGAAGACATCGGAACCGATATAAAAGGAGTCATGCTCTTCCAGGAGTGACTTCCAGTCGGAGTTCTTATCGAGTTCAAGAATCTTCCTGGCAAGGAGCATACCCCCTGTCTTTCCGCCAAGAAAACCGGTACCGATCAATCTCTCTCGTATCCGCAAGAGATCATCGAGAGAAAAATTATCCTTAACGAGAATAGTCATTCTGGGTTCCCTGGTAATCATGATCCTGCATATTCGCTCGATCATGTCCTCTTCTTTTTCTGATTCCCAGGGCTTTTCGAGGAGACTTTCAGCCTCAATAAACAGTTTGTCCCAGTAGTCAAGGCTCCCCTCGCCACGTTCTTTTCTCATCTTTGACATGTCGGAAAACAATTTCGCCGCATCCACGCTGTCTATTATAGGAACAAATGCATCCCCCTCCTTCTTGTGGGGAAGAAACATGGTGGGCGAATACCGCTTCCAGACCTTCAGTGGGTGAATATAGATATCTCCCTTATCGTTATAGATATCGAGAAGCACCTGTGTTGTCTCACGGATTCGCGCTATCGTCTGGAAGGAGTGACTTCCCCTGATAACGGCAAAGTATGCGATGGTATCCAATTCAAAGAGATAGGGACAGGTAATAAGAAAGAAATTTCCCACCATCAAATCGGTGGACCATTCCGAAAGTAAATTGGAAAGACAGTCAAAGACGTAATAGGCACCTAATCCCTCTTTCGTAATGATGTCGTAGACCTCGGTCGAAAAAGTCTCAAAACCGCTTGCCGGATTCAGGTGATAGGTCACTGCCTTCTGCTCAGGTTTTACGAGGGGCTCATGATCGGCAAACCTGATATAAATGAGTTTCCTGTTATCTTCGAGGGCCTTCTCGACAAAGAGCTGGACAACATATCGGTAATCATCGAGATTATCCACCTGCCAGACAACATTATCACCGGCCCTTAGGCTGTTGATAATAGCATCAAGGGATTCGTGGCCCGTACTTACGGGCTGAGAGCTTATGTAGGACTTTCTTTGAGCGCGCTCCTCCTCCCGAAGCGCAATTTGACGTTCCTCTTCCTCCTGCTGGAGAATACGGACCGCCTGTGCAATCATCGATGCGATAATCGTGAGAAGACGGAGATCTTCCTTCAGCGAGACCGATTCATCGAAGAGCCGATCCGCACTCAGCGTCCCTATCACCTCCTGCTGGTTTCTTATGGGAACACAGATAAATGATATGTCTTTTTTGGGAAGATTTTTACGCACACCCGTTCGATCCAGAAAGAGGGGCTCATCGGAAATCTTTGGTACGATCATAGGTCTCCCCGTCTCAACGACCCTACCGACAACACCCTCCCCTATCTTGTATTTTCCCCTTTCTTTCTGTGCCTTCGAAAGGCCGTGGCCGGCCTCGATAAAGATCTCCCCTGTTTGCCTGTTAAGCAGGGTAATGAAACCTCGTGACATTCCCATGTATTTATCGAGGGCCCGCAGGATGGGTATTCCAATTTTTCTGACATCCCTGCCCTCTTCCAGGACCCGACTGACCTCCCAGAGGAGTGATAATTCTTTGGTTCCCCGTATGGCGGTTGATTTCTGACCCATTTACGCCCGTCCCCTCCGATATCTAAAGTTATTACTATTGCTTATTTTATATATCAGTATTTGAAAGTGAAGCTCCCCACCCACAGGGTGGGGCTTCCCGGTAAGGAATAGCTTCTTTATATTGCGCCCCTTGACTCCACCTATAAGGCGGGGTTTACGGGGACGCCAGATCAATGGTTCTTCTTGTACATCTCTTGCAACGACCGTACAGTCAGCCCCCTGTGTCTGAGGGCATCGATGGCGTTCACCATTGCCTTCGCACCGGAAACGGTTGATACAACCGGCAGATTGTGAGCGAGTGCATCGCTTCGAATCCGTATCTCATCGCGTCTCGGTTTCGGACCGCTCGGTGTGTTTATGAGAAGTTCGACATCCCTGTTCTTGATATAATCCAGAAGATTCGGCCGCCCCTCATCAAGCCGGGGAAGCTGGGTTACGGGAACACCATTCTCCAGAAGCCTTTGTGCCGTACCTGGTGTTGACAGTATCTCAAACCCAAGATCGACAAAATTTTTGCCTATAGCAACAATTTTGCTTTTATCATAATCCTTGACACTAATAAATACCTTTCCAGAATCGGGAACTCTCTGTCCTGCCGCAATCTGGCTCTTCGCGAAGGCCACACCGAGATCGGGGTCTATGCCCATTACCTCTCCCGTGGATTTCATCTCCGGTCCGAGGAGTGTATCGGCTCCATAGAATCTCTTGAAGGGAAGAACCGATTCTTTTACCGAATAATACATCGGTTCGGGGTCCCTCTCTATACCCTGGTCTCTCAAAGACTGACCGACCATTACCTTTGTGGCTATCTTCGCCAGAGGGATACCAGTCGCCTTCGATACGAAAGGAACGGTCCTCGACGCCCGGGGATTCACTTCAAGCACAAAGAGATCCTCGCCTTTAACGGCATACTGTATATTGATGAGTCCCTTCACCCCCAGCTCGAGGGCCATACGACTCGTTACATCCTTTATTTCCGAGAGGATTTTCTGACTTATCGAGTAGGAGGGAATAACCATAGCGCTGTCCCCCGAATGAATCCCGGCATGTTCGATATGTTCCATAATGCCGCCGATGATCACATCCCTTCCGTCGGAAATGGCATCGACATCCACCTCAAGAGCATCTTCGAGAAATTTGTCTATCAGTATGGGGTGATTCGGAGATGCCTCAAAGGCTTCATTCACGAATCCCCTGAGATCTTCCCGAGACCATACCACCACCATGGCCCTTCCACCGAGTACATAGGAAGGTCGAATCAGTACAGGATACCCGATTCTCTCCACTATCTTCTCGGCCTCTTCAAAGGAGAGCGCCGTGTCGTTTTCAGGCTGTTTGATATCGAGTTTTTCTGCCATTTCCTTGAAGAGTTTTCTGTCTTCGGCACGGTCAATGGCCTCCGGAGACGTTCCGAGGATTTTTACTCCCCTTCCTGCGAGCGGTATTGCCAGATTGAGCGGTGTCTGACCGCCTAATTGAACGATAACCCCTGACGGTTTTTCCTTTTCGGCAATGTTGAGGACATCTTCCAGCGTGAGGGGTTCAAAATAGAGTCTGTCTGAAATATCGTAATCGGTGGATACCGTTTCCGGATTGGAATTCACCATGATCGTTTCATACCCTGCCTCCCGCAAGGCCATCGAGGCATGAACACAGCAGTAATCGAATTCTATGCCCTGCCCTATCCTGTTCGGACCACCTCCTATTATCATCACCTTTTTCGATTCGCCTCCCCTGCTTTCATCCTCTTCCTCATAGGTCGAGTAATAATAGGGTGTATAGGCCTCGAATTCGGCGGCACAGGTATCGACGAGTTTATAGACCGGCGTTATCCCGTCCTTTTCTCTCATGGCCCGAATGCGGAACTCGTCCATGCCCGTTATGTCACCGATCTGCCGGTCAGAAAATCCGAATTTCTTCGCCTTTTTCATAATATCCGGCGGGACGGTGCCTTTGCCTCTGAAGCTCCCGATCGTTCCTTCCATATCGACGATATCTTTGATATTCTGGAGGAACCACCGATCGATCCCCGAGAGCTCCGCTATCCGGTCGATGGACATGCCCTCTTCTATGGCACACCGTATGTAAAAAAGCCTCTTCTCCGTAGGACGGGTAAAAAGCGCATCACTATATTCGCAGTCCTCTCCCCTCTTCCTCTCAAGACCATTCAAACCTGTTTCAAGCCCCCTCAGCCCTTTCTGAAGCGCCTCTTTGAATGTCCTGCCGATCGCCATTGTCTCCCCTACCGATTTCATCGATATGGTAAGGGTGTCTTCCACGCCTGGAAACTTCTCAAAGGCGAAACGGGGTATTTTAACAACGCAGTAATCGATGGTCGGTTCAAATGATGCCGGTGTCTGCTTTGTGATATCATTCGGTATCTCATCGAGGCTGTAGCCGACGGCAAGTTTTGCGGCGATCTTTGCTATGGGAAAGCCCGTTGCCTTCGATGCGAGGGCTGAGGATCTTGAAACTCGGGGATTCATTTCAATAACCACAACACGCCCCGTTTCGGGATCGACGGCAAATTGAATATTGGACCCACCCGTGGCAACTCCAATTTTTCGAATGACCGCAATGGATGCATTGCGAAGATGTTGATATTCCCTGTCGGTGAGGGTCTGGGCAGGCGCAACGGTGATAGAATCCCCCGTGTGTACCCCCATGGCATCAAAGTTTTCTATGGAACAGATAATGACCACGTTATCCCGCTGATCACGCATGACCTCCAGTTCGTATTCCTTCCATCCAAGGACAGATTCCTCAATGAGAATCTCGTTTATCATGCTCTGTTCGATTCCGTTGGCGGCGAAATCTTCAAATTCCTCGGCATTATAGGCCAGGGCACCACCGTTACCGCCGAGGGTAAAACTGGGACGGATGACAAGGGGAAAACCTATATCGACTGCGATCTCCCTTGCCTCCTCCATGGAATGGGCAACTTTGCTCCTCGGAACGTCAAGTCCGATCTCCGCCATCGCCACCCGAAATTCGTCCCTGTCTTCCGCTCTTTTGATCGCCGCAAGATCGGCACCGATCATCTCGACGTTGTATCGTTCAAATATCCCCCGCTCGGCGGCTTCGACAGCCGTATTGAGGGCGGTCTGCCCCCCAATGGTGGCAAGGACGGCATCGGGACGCTCCTTCTCAACTATTTTTTCGATTATGTCTGCCGTTATCGGTTCTATATAGGTACGGTCGGCCATTTCGGGATCTGTCATGATAGTGGCCGGATTTGAATTCAGGAGGACTACCTCGTACCCCTCCTCGACGAGGGCCTTGCAGGCCTGGGTACCGGAATAATCGAATTCGCAGGCCTGTCCGATGACGATGGGCCCCGAGCCTATAATCAGAATCTTTTTTATATCAGTACGTTTGTGCATAAACGGTAACTATTCCCACTCAATCGTGCTGGGCGGTTTAGAACTTATGTCATAGACGACACGATTCACGCCCCTTACCTCGTTAATGATCCTCGACGATATATTGCCCAGAACTTCATAGGGGAGTTTGACCCAGTCGGCCGTCATTGCATCGAGACTCGCCACAATCCTCAGGGCCACCACATTGGCATAAGTCCGCTCGTCACCCATCACACCTACACTCTTAACGGGGAGGAGAACGGCAAAGGACTGCCAGATATCTCCGTATCCCTCATAGGCCATCACCTCTTCCTGAACGATCACGTCGGCATCTCGAAGCACGGCAAGGGATTCTTCGGTTACCTCGCCAATGATGCGCACGGCGAGACCCGGGCCGGGAAAGGGCTGCCGCATCAGGAGACTTTCCGGTAATCCCAACTCTCTCCCAAGGACCCTCACCTCATCTTTAAATAATTCTCTGAGCGGTTCCAGGAGTTCAAAGTTGAGATCTTCGGGCAATCCTCCCACATTATGATGACTCTTGATCGTTGAAGAGGGGCCACCATGGGCCGATTGACTTTCCACCACGTCGGGATAGAGCGTTCCCTGAGCAAGAAATCGCGCTGATTCCATATTCGCTGCCTCGTCGCTAAAGACATCGATAAAGGTCTCACCAATGATCTTTCTCTTTGTTTCGGGATCGGTCACCCCTCGCAGTGCATCGACAAACCTCGCCCTGGCATCGACGATACGAAAGTCGAGCTTATAATCTTCGGTAAAGAGGGTGCGAATATCATCCACCTCTCCTTTCCGTAACAGACCGTTATCCACAAAGATGGCCTTCATCTGGCTACCAATGGCACTGTTTATGCGTGCGGCGGCAACGGCGGAATCGACACCGCCCGAAAGGCCACAGATCACATTGGCCTCACCCACGGTATCCCTGATCCTTTTCACCGATTCTTCCGCGAATCGCCCCATGGTCCAGTCGCCAGTACATCCCGCCACATGAAAGAGAAAGTTTCTAATAATTTCGACTCCTTTCGGTGTATGAACGACTTCGGGATGAAACTGAATGCCATATCTTTTTCCCCCGTCATCCACCATCGACGCAATCGGACAATCACGGGTGCTCGCCAGCACCTGAAATCCCTCGGGAACATCAGTCACATGGTCACCATGACTCATCCAGACATGGAGGGGAGATTCCATGTCTTGAAATATACCCGCCGATCTTGTGATCTCGATAGAGGCGGGACCGTACTCTCCGCTTCTCCCCTTTTTCACCACACCTCCCTGCATCTGCGCCATGAGCTGCATCCCATAGCATATGCCGAGTATGGGAATATCAAGTGAGAGAATTTCGCGGTCCATGGAAGGGTGATCCGGCTCAAGAACGGAGGCAGGACCTCCTGAAAGAACAATGGCGATGGGGTCGAGCTGCAACAGCTCGTCTTCGGATATAGTATGCCTCACAATTTCACAGTAGACACCCATCTCCCTGATACGCCTGGCGATGAGCTGGGAGTACTGCGACCCGAAATCAAATACGGCTACTAATTCTTTCACTTTTTATGCTCCTCGTCTTATCCCTTTCTTATCATTTCAACAAACCGCTGGAACAGATACCGGGCGTCATGGGGACCGGGACCCGCCTCGGGATGAAACTGGACGGAAAATGCCTGCAGTTCTCTATGCTCAAAGCCCTCCAGGGTATTATCATTCAGATTAGTATGGGTCATCTCTATCGACCTTCCGTCAAGAGAATCGATATCCACGCAAAATCCGTGGTTCTGAACGGTAATATCGATCTTCCCCGTTTTCAGACACTTCACCGGCTGGTTTGACCCGTGATGTCCGAATTTCAGCTTATAGGTCCTCCCCCCCAGAGCCAGCGCCAGGATCTGCTGACCCAGACAGATTCCAAAAATCGGAATCGTTCCCATCTCGACGAGCCCCTTTGTAGTATCGATCGCATACTTTACCGCATCGGGGTCACCGGGACCATTCGAGAGAAGGACACCACCGGGCTCCCACTCCATAATTTCATCAAGAGAGGCATGGGCGGGAAGAACGCTCACCCTGCAGCCAACATTCCGGAGCTGATTCACAATGCTCCGTTTCACACCGAAATCCATGACAACGACACGCGGTCCGTCCTGCCCGTTCAATTGATAGGGCTTTTCACAGGTCACACTCGAAACGAGATCCCTTCCCTCAAGCCCGGGCGATGCGCATGCCTTTCTAACGAGAGACTCGACATCGTCATCGATGGTGGATAGAACGGCCTTCATGGCACCTCGAGTTCTGATGTGTTTTGTCAGCGCACGGGTATCGATACCCTGAATGCCAATGACACCGTTTTCTTCGAGATAGGTGGCAAGGTCCTTTTGGGATCGCCAGTTGCTGGTGATACTGCTTAATTCTCCAATGACAAATCCCTCGAGCCAGAGGGAGCGTGATTCCGAATCCTCTTCATTGATGCCGTAATTTCCGATAAGGGGATAGGTCATCGTAACGATCTGACCTTTATAGGAGGGATCCGTCAGGACCTCCTGATAGCCTGTCATTCCGGTATTGAAAACCACCTCACCATAGCCCTCCCCGGTGGCGCCGAAGGATGTTCCTTCAAAACTTCTTCCATCTTCCAATACAAGCAATGCCTTCATCATTCAGGACCTGATCCTAACCAGTTATAATCTTTTTTCCGTCAACCCACTTACCACTGTCGAGATCGAGTAAACCCAGGTCGGAGAGCTGTCTGCGCGCGACAGAAGACGGTGCTTCGCTTAATGGACACCCGGCTTTTCGGTTCTTCGGGAAGGCCATGACTTCGCGAATCGATTCCGTCCCCAGTATCATGGAAATAACCCTGTCCATACCAAGGGCAATCCCCCCGTGAGGCGGAGCTCCATATTCGAGGGCCTTGAGAAAAAATCCGAATTTTTTCTTCACCTCGCTGTCGCGCAAACCGAGGGCCTGGAATATCTTCTCTTGAAGAGCCCTGTCATGAATTCTGATGCTTCCACCGCCCAGTTCCTCTCCATTGACAACCAGATCATAGGCACGGGATTTGAGGGCCAGGAGTTCCTCTCGATCACTGGGATCGAAATCGGGTCTCTCCGGGGCGGTAAAGGGGTGATGATTCGAGGTTATCCTTCTTCCTGTCATGGTAAAAAGCGGAAATTCGGTGATCCACAATGGACATACCCCATTTTTCGGAATTAAGTCAAGCCGCTGTGCCAGATGCCCTCTCAATTGTGCCAGGACCGATGAAACAACCCTATAGGACCTGTCGGCAATCATTATGATGATATCACCCTCGTCGGCATCGAAACGCTTCCTGATATTCATCTTTTCTTCTTCACTGAAAAACTGCACAATGTTGGATTCCAGGGTTCCCCCTGTAGCACGCATCCAGGTCATCCCCTTTGCCCCGAAGGAGGGAACGATCTTGCCCGCATACTCATTCTGCAGGACATTTTTGCTCAGCCTGTCCGATTGCCCCTTCACGTTGATTCCCTTTATAAAACCGCCCTTTTCAACTATCCGGCTGAAGATGCCGTAGGTAGTGTCTTTGAAGATATCGGTGGCATCGATAAAATGGAGTCCGAAACGGGTATCGGGCCGATCCGTTCCCGTCGAATCCATGGCCTCATTCCAGGTCATTCGGGGAAAAGGACGGGTGACGGTAATACCACCGACGGCAAACATGCGCACCACAAGTTCTTCCATGAGATCATAGATATCTTCTTCCGCGATGAAGGATGCCTCAAGGTCAAGCTGGGTAAATTCAGGCTGTCTGTTCGGTCTCAGATCCTCATCACGAAAGCACCGTGCGATCTGGAAATACCGTTCTATGCCGCTTACCATGAGAAGCTGCTTGAAAAGCTGTGGAGACTGAGG
This sequence comes from Deltaproteobacteria bacterium, assembly GCA_016933215.1. Taxonomy (GTDB): domain Bacteria; phylum Desulfobacterota; class Syntrophia; order Syntrophales; family UBA2210; genus JAFGBH01. The sequence goes on from JAFGBH010000083.1 coordinate 26,661, forward strand.
CAGCGCGTAAAACCGTCTCGGATGGACACGGCTGGGAACGAGATAATCCCGTGCCCCTTCGGGCGTGCTCTTTGTCAGCATCGGCGTTTCCACCTCAACAAAATCATGCTCATCCAGATAATCGCGGACACATTTGATGATGCGGTGCCTCATGACGAGGTTGTTCTGCATGGTGGGACGTCTCAGATCGAGGTAGCGGTATTGAAGTCGCGTATCTTCAGCCACCGAAAAGATACCCCCAACGGTGGCACCGGCGACCATTGCCTTTTCCGAGATAGGAAAGGGTAAAGGTTTGGAACTGCTGAGGATTTCCAGGTCAGAAGCAACAACTTCGATTGTTCCCGTCTTTATATTCGGGTTTTCCGTTCCTCTATTCCTTTTTTTTACAAACCCTCTCACTGAAATACAGAACTCACTTCTCAGCGACCGGGCATATTTATACGTTTTTGCAGGCGTATCTTCGGGATTGAATATTACCTGTACGATGCCGCTTCTGTCACGAAGATGAATAAAAAGTACCTCACCATGATCCCTTAAGGCATCCACCCATCCCTTCAGATAGACTTCCTTGCCTTTATCGGAAAGACTCAGTCTCCCGCAGTTTGAACGCTTTTCGACTTTCATAATACTTTTCCATTACCAGTTATTTCTCTGTTGTGCCGCAGTCAGCGGCAAAGAGATCCTTTACGAAGTTTTGGGGAATCTCGGTCGGATAATCTCCCGTGAAACATGCGGTACACTGAAGATCTCCCTCGGTAACGGAACTCAGCATTCCTTCAACCGAGAGATAGGCAAGGGAATCGGCCTCGATATGACGGCAGGTTTCTTCCACACAGTGAGACGAAGCGATAAGTTCACCACGGCTTGATATGTCTATCCCGTAAAAGCAGGGAGATTTGACCGGCGGAGAACTTACCCGCACATGAACCTTTACGGCACCGGCACTTCTGATGAGACGAACCAACTGCTTCAGGGTGGTACCGCGAACGATGGAATCCTCCACCACCACAACACGCTTCCCTTTCAATACGCCGGTCACGGGATTAAACTTCACCTTCACGTCGAGATTTCTCTCTTTCTGGTGGGGTGCAATGAAGGTCCGTCCAACATAGTGATTTCGTATCAGCCCGATTTCAAAACGCAATCCCGATGCCTGTGCATACCCGAGGGCGGCCGTATTCGCCGAATCGGGAATTGCGATCACGATATCGGCATCACAGGGTGCTTCTTCCGCCAGCTTTTTGCCCAGCATGCGCCTCGCCTTGTCAACCTTCTCGCCAAAAATGATGCTGTCGGGCCTCGAAAAGTATATATATTCAAACACACAGAAAGACTTTTGAGGCCTTGCTTTAAGAAAGCGCGAAGAAATACCGCTATCGTCGATGACGATGAGCTCTCCCGGCTCGACGCTTCGAATATATTCTGCACCGATGATGTCAAAGGCACATGATTCCGAGGCAACGACGAAAGAATTTTCCGTCTTTCCGATACAGAGTGGCCTGAAGCCCCGAGGGTCCCGTGCTGCGATTAGTTTTGAATTAGTAAGAAAGACGAAGCAATACGCACCCTCAAGTTGCGACAGGGAATCCTCGATCTTTTCCTCGATCGTTGCTTTTTTCGATCGCGCAATGAGATGAAGGGCTATCTCGCTATCCGATGTGGTCTGAAATATCGCTCCATTTTCCTCGAGCATGGTGTGAAGTTCGCGGGCGTTGATAAGGTTTCCGTTGTGGGCGGCGGCAATCTGTTCGCCCCTGGAACGTATCAGAATGGGCTGCGCATTCATGAGGTCCGAGGAACCCGTGGTCGAATATCGATTATGACCGATCGCTTGCATACCCTCAAGTTCAGGCATAATGGCGGGGTCCTGGAATACTGACCAGACGAGGCCCATCCCCCTGTGGAGTGATATCTGTTTCCCGTCCGATGCCGCGATTCCCGCGCTCTCCTGTCCTCGATGCTGGAGGGCATAGAGTCCCAGGTAGGTTTTTTCAGCGGCATCGGGATCCCCAAAGATCCCGAAGACACCGCAAAATTCACGGGGATGATCTCCCTTTTCTTCTATAATACTAAGATCATAAGACACAAGAGGTCTCCTTTTTACGACCAGTCTATATTCACATCTTTCAAACGCTCTATTGCTTCTACCAGCCTCTTATCCGGTGCGGTGAGGCTCATTCTCACAAAACCCTCACCATGATTTCCAAATCCCACACCGGGAGTACACACAATCCCTGCCTCTTTGAGGAGGTAGGTGCTGAATTCCATAGAATCGTAACCGGGGGGAACATGGGCCCACACATAGAATGTCGACGGAGGGAGGGGAACATTCCAGCCTGCCTCATTCAGACTCCTGACGAACATTGTGCGTCTCGAATCAAAGGCAGAACATATCCTTTTTGAATCGGCATCACATTCGATAAGAGCCGAGATCGCAGCCATCTGAAGGGGAATAAAGATTCCCGAATCCAGGTTCGTCTTGACCTTTGCAAGGGAGGAAATGGCCTCCTTATTTCCTACGGCAAACCCGATCCGCCATCCGCACATGCTGAAGCTCTTGGAAAGGGAATGAAACTCGATACCCACCTCTTTGCCCTGCGATGTCTCAAGGAAACTTATCGCTTTTTTCCCGTCGTAGACGATCTCTGAATATGCCATGTCATGGCAGAGAAGAATCTCCTTTTCCCTGGCAAATTGAGCGATATCCTCAAAGACATCAACATTGGCAAGGGCTGTCGTGGGATTGGAGGGATAGTTAAGCCACATCATTTTCGTGCGCGGCGATGTAAGCCTTTCGAGTTCTTCCAAATCGGGGAGAAAATTATTCTCCTCTCTCAGAGCAAAAAAAAGCGGGACTGCCCCGGCCATAACTGCACCGGCCGTATAGACGGGATAACCGGGATCGGGAACGAGGACCTCATCGCCGGGATTAACCTGTGCCAGGAAAATGTGTCCGATCCCTTCTTTCGATCCGAGAAGGGGGAGTATCTCCGAGTCGGGATCGAGGGAAACCTGAAATCTTCTTTTAAACCACCCGGCAAAGGCCTCCCTCAATTCGGAAATCCCGCTGTAGGATGAATAATGATGCACATCATCTTTCCGAACAGATTCGATCAACGATTCAATCACCGCCTCGGGCGGCCTGAGGTCGGGATCACCGACACCAAGGTCAATCACATCAACACCCGCCTCAACGGCACTCCGTTTTATTTCATCAATTCTGGCAAACAAATATGGAGGAAGTTGCTGAATCCGCCTCGCCGCAATCTGTTTCGTCATATCACATTAACTCCAATGAATAATTTCTCCTTTGTATGCCCAGTGAACCTCTCCTTTCAGCCACACGTCCTTAAACTCATCCCCCTCTTTTTTAAACTCCACCATCAATACACCGCCGGGCATCTGAACAGCTATTGGCGAATCACCGGCATCCCGATACAAATGACTTACGATTGCCGATGCGACGGCACCCGTCCCACATGCCATCGTTTCCGCTTCCACACCCCTTTCGTAGGTACGAACCCGTATAAGACTCGGCCCCATGACCTCAACAAAATCGACATTGGTACCTTCAGGATCAAACATGGGGTGGTTGCGAATGAACCGCCCCATTGCAACAACCTCATCGGCAGGCATTTCCATGACAAGATCCCTGAAGACGATTGAATGGGGAACCCCGGGATTAATAGCGCATACGTGAAGCAACGTGCCATTTATATCCAGCATAATGTCGCTGTTTACAACCTTCGGCTCGGTCAAATGGATAGAAACCATATCTCCCTCTGTTAAGGCTCCGATAATACCTGCCGTCGTCTCGAAGGTCATGTGGGATCCTGCAATTCCCCGTACCTCGGCAAACCGTGCGGCACAGCGTGCACCATTTCCACACATCTCGGCCTCACTTCCATCAGAATTGAATATCCGCAATCTAAAGTCGGCCCTTTCACACGGCTCGACAATAAGAAGCCCGTCGGCACCCACCGAGGTGCGACGAGAACACCATCGTTGAGCACATTCCCTCCAGTCCATCCCTTTCTGTGCTCCATTACCGTTGATTACGATAAAATCGTTCCCATGTCCGGACATCTTGTAAAAAACGATAGGGTCACCGCCCTTTGAATTTGGTTCCATATCTCTCTCCCCGTTTCCTCATATTAGGACCCGTTGCCGAAGAGGTACACGAATCCTTGGCATCAATTTTGCAATTACGGTGCCAGAGCACGAGACTGAACTTCAAAACCCCGACATATTTGTTATTACTGCAGAATATCTGTCCGGCTTTACCGAATAATGACCTGTAAGATGTTACATATTCGTAGGATTGCATAATGGCATCTACCGATATGTGCGAAACGTGGTCTCGTAAAACGTAAAGAGGTTTTGTGTTTGATTTTAAAACGAAAGGCAGGTACCATCGCGCCCATGCAAAAGCAGTATGATCCACGGATGCATTCGGCAGAACATATCCTCAACCAGACGATGGTGCGGCTCCTCCATACTGACCGTTCTTTCAGCGCCCATATCGAGAAAAAGAAATCAAAGTGCGACTATCGCTTCGATCGAAAACTTATGGATGAGGAACTCCGCGAAATCGAGCAAAAGGTCAATGAGGTTATCGGGGCAGATATGCCGATAACCGAAGAGTATCTTTCAAAGAAAGATGCGAAAAAGCTATACTCCCTGAAAAGGCTTCCCGAGGATGCCGATGGCGATATCAGGATAGTGAGCGTTGGTAATTATGATGCGTGCCCCTGCATAGGTCCTCATGTGAAATCTACAAAGGAAATAGGCACTTTCTGCATAGTCTCTGCAAGCTTTGGTAATGGAATTCTCAGAATCAGATACAAACTCTCACAACCCGAATAAACGTATGGTTCAATTCTGCTCAATAATTAAAGCAAAACAAAGTCTCCAAATATCAATTAAACTATTTTTCTTACTGAAAGAAATAAGTTTTTACGATTTTGCCTGAAAGAAATAACTTGACATAAGAAAAAAAACCTATATATTACACCCGCTAAAAGAAATCCCTCGCAACGGAGAGTTGCAGGGTACAGTAAAGTTAGGATTGAAAACATTTTAGAACACGAAATTGAACAGTTGAATTTTCAGTCTTCGGTATTTTTCTCACATGTAGGCGATCCAACTTTAGAAAATTTAAGAAAGGAGGATTGCTACAATGAGTCAAGGTACCGTTAAGTGGTTCAACGAGAGTAAAGGGTTCGGCTTTATCGAAAACGATGAAGGTGGCGACGTGTTTGTGCACTACAGTGCAATTCAGGGCGACGGCTTCAAGGTTCTGTACGAAAATCAGCGCGTTTCATTTGAGATTGAGCAGGGCAAAAAGGGCCCGTCTGCTACGAACGTCAGCGTTCTGTAAGCGTTAATCCCTAAAAACCAAAAGGCACTCTGTGGTTATATCGACTACAGCGTGCCTTTTTTTATCCTTCAGTAAATTCCTTCCTTAAAGTTAAACCACCCGAGATTGTAAAATCCACCCCTCTGGAACAGTGAATCTCCCCGCCCACAGAGCGGGGCTTGCGGGGCGCCCCCGGTCAAAATATATTGACTAACTACCGATAATAGTGTCAAATGCTTTCCAATTTGTCACTGGGGAGGGAACCACCAGTTTATGAACAGGTACATCGATTTCGCGATACGGCGACCGTTCACGGTATTCACTATCCTGGCACTCATCACAATCATCCTTGCTCCCGGCATGCTCAAACTGAAGATCGACAACTCCATCGAAACACTGATGCCGAAGCATGATGATAAATACATCTTTTACAACAAGGTAAAGGACACTTACGGCGATAACGGCCAGTTTGTCATCATGTCCGTCTCCCGCAACGATCTATGGAGTGCGGAAACCATCGGAATGTTCGACGACCTCATTTCGGACATCGAAGAGTTTGAAACCTATGACGAAGAACGAGAAAGAATACGTATTCAAGGTGTGGACGCGTTTCTTTCGGAGAAAACGACCTCGCGTTCCGCAATACTCAGAGCCTTTGACAGCGATCCGGTCTTCCAAAGAACACTAAAGCGAAAGTTCGACAAACTTTTCGGGAGCACAGGCATCCTCGACAGAGGCGACCTGAAAAAGCTCCGTAATGAGCTTCTTCACCTACAGGACCTGAAAAAGCTCGAACTGATCGACGAAATAGCCTCGCCCCTCACGATGATAGATATTACCGGCGAAGAAGACACACTGGAGGTTTATGATCTCGTCGAGGAGGATGAAACGGGGAAACGCCTCATACCGCAGACAGAAAAGGAAATTCTGCTTTTTAAAGAACGGCTTCTCAGAAACCCCGCCTTTGAGAGCGCACTGTACACAACCAATACCAAAACGGGTCAAATCACCGATTTCGGTGTCGTTATCAAGTTCATCAATGTGGAAGACCGCGATCCCGTCGCCCGGGAACTCATGGAGATTATCAAGTCTCAGAAAGAGCTTAATATCGCATCGACGGGTATGCCGATCGTCTATGTCTGGGCGGTGAATTATATACGTTCCGATTTTATCGTTCTTGTTCCATTGGTCATGCTTGTAGTTATGTTCATCTTCTATCTCAACTTCCGAACCTTGAGAGGCGTCATCCTGCCCTTCCTGTCACTCAGTCTGGCAGAGTTGTGGGTTCTCGGTCTTATGGGCCATCTCGGATTTAAGATTACGGTGATGGCATCTTCGCTCCCGACACTGATGATTGCCGTGGGAAGTTCCTACTCTATCCACATTCTGAACCAGTACTATGCAGATTTTGATATGATAACGAAGGGTGAAAAGAGAGAGAGACTAAAAGGTTCGATGGCTCATATCTCCCTGACTGTTCTCCTCGCCGGAATTACGACCTTCATTGCCTTTATGACGTTGGTCACCAGCGAACTTTCCGCCGTCAAGGAATGGGGATTATTTTGCGCCATCGGTGCGCTCTTTGCCGTTTTTACTTCCAGTTCGCTCATACCGGCAAGCCTGTCTCTTCTGCCACACTCACGCCCCGGCTCATTGTGGCGCAACAACAAATCGGCAAAGACCACCGTCGTTGACAGAATAATTGCGATAATGACGAGAGGTGCCACCCATCATTATCGCAAGGTCGTCTTCGTCATCATCGTCATACTGGTTTTTTCTGTTGGAGGGCTCATGCAGCTCGAAGTTGACACTGCCTATGTAAGTTATTTCAAGAAGAAAAGTCCGGTCAGGCAAAACATCAACACGATCGGAGAAAAATTCGGCGGTGGATGGGGATTTGATCTCCTCATCAATTCAGGAAGTGTCGATGGTGTGAAATCGCCGGAATTTCTTAATACGCTTGAAAATATCAGGACCTGGCTCTCTGCCGAAGAGAACAGGGATCTGAAAATCGGAAGAACGGATTCCTTTTCAGATTTTATTAAAACCATGCACATGGCGATGAACAATGACAATCGATCGCTCTACACGGTTCCGAAAAACAAATCGGACATTATCGACTATCTGGAAATCTACGCCGGTGACGATGACGACTCAGACGGAAGATTTGATGAATTCGAACCCTTTGTTGATGAGAACTACCAGACCTGCGATATTCTGACACGATTGTGCCGGAAGGAAGGACAGCCTGTCGGGACGGCCGAAGTTGCTGATATCGTCGACAGGATGAGCACCTACCTCGAAACGAATCTGCCCGAGGGATATTCCTACACAATTTCGGGATTCCCCGTCATTGAGGTGCAGGTGTCGCAGTACCTCATCAAGGGACAGTTGCAGAGTCTCATTTTATCCCTGATTGTGGTGGATATCATTGCCATACTCCTCTTCGGGCATATTGCCGCCGGTCTTCTGGCGCTTATTCCCATGACTGTGGCCGTTCTTATCAATTTCGGGATCATGGGATGGCTCGGAATAGCACTCGATATGCCGACCTCCGTCATCGCTGCGGTAACCATCGGCATCGGTGTGGACGATACGATACACTTTCTCAATACATTCAGGCATAACAGGGCCAGGGGCCACAGCCTGGACGAAACCATAGCACGGACGCTTGCCGTTTCGGGAAAGGCTATTATCTTTACTTCTCTTGCCCTTATTTTCGGATTTTTCGTGTTCCTGCTCTCCAGTTTCATTCCCATCATGCTCCTCGGTTTCCTTTTGGCAGTTACTATGGTCGCAACGACGTTGGGTGCGCTCCTTGTCCTTCCCTCGGTCATCAAGGTAAGCCGGGTCAACCTTGAACAGCCGGAGAGAGAAACATGGATGCACCGGTACCTGAATCTGGGAAAGTGGTTCGGACTGGAAGAGGAATAATAACGAAAAGAGGAAGCATCAATGGAATTCAAGATACCCTTTCGGAACAATAAGAAATTGAAAGCCTTGATGAATCGAATCAATGCGGATCGAGAGTTGTTTCAAATCTGGAAGTGTGCAAATATCAATGCCGTCGATCGTTCAGGCATCAGTGATCATGGCGAGATACATATCCGTATTATCGCCAATGCCGCCCTGCGCATTCTCCGATTGTTGATAGAAGGGGGTGTCGAACCAAGTGTCGTCAGGGACCACAAATTGGCAACAGAAGATGCGGAGTTGATTGTGGTGCTCGCGGCCTGCCTGCACGACACGGGAATTTCGGTGCACCGGGATCATCATGAAAAATACAGTCTCTTTATCGCCTTTCGAAAGGCACGGGAGTTACTGGAGGAAATCTATGAAGAACCTGACCTGACCACCATGGTGTCCGAAACGCTGCATGCCGTTGTCGCACATGACGCGAACGAAAAATGCCTTACCATTGAAGCGGGCGTCCTGAAAGTCGCCGATGCGACAGACATGACCGAGGGACGCTCCCGGATTCCCTTTGAATCGGGAAAAGTCAATATTCATTCCGTGTCTGCACAGGCCGTGGAAGCGGTAAACATTACAAAAGGACAAAAAAAGCCGGTGCGGATTGAAATTATACTCGCGAATTCCGCCGGGATCTTTCAGGTTGATGAATTGATGAGGAATAAGTTAAAATATTCTTCTTTGAAACCTTTCGTCGAAGTGACTGCAACAGTCGTAGGTGAAACAGAACGACGGCTGTTTGACACCTATGAGCTATAGGAATGATTCTTCACGACCTATCGTAACTCGCCGTTCTGTAACGGTAAGACCAGTTCCCCGATATGATGCATAATAACCATATAAAATAGTTAATATATTGAAGCTCCCCGCAATCCCGTATAAGCGGGATCTCCGCTTTTGCTCCGACAGTTGCGGGGAATCTCCGACTGTCAAGGAAAATGTTATTTATTATTTGCTCGCTAGCCCCGCCGCAAGCAACGGGGAATGCGCTCGCTGTTCAGTTCATAAGACATGGAAAGAAAACACAAAGTACTCCTTGTAATCGATGGCATCATCAATCTCATCCTGGGATTATTGCTGCTTCTCTTTCCTCTTGGCATAGCTCAAATCCTGGGGGTTCCGGAATCGGATATCAATTTCTACCCGAGCATCCTCGGCGCCGTCATTTTCGGTATTGGAATTGCGCTAATTATTGAAGTCTATGGTAAACCCAAGGGTATCCACGGCCTCGGTTTGGGTGGGGCCATTGCAATTAATTTGTGTGGAGCGGGAGTATTGCTCGTCTGGCTCTTGTTGAAACGATTTGAATTTCCCTTAAGGGGACAAATCATACTCTGGTCTATAGCACTCATCGTTCTACTGGTTGGCATTATAGAACTCATTACTAAATCCTATAAATACAAATAAATCACAGGTAAGCTTTTTGGTTTTTCTTTGATTCAGAAGATCGGGAGATGCGGTGTAGCTGAACTCCTCCCCGAATGTGACCCGATCTCTCCAAAACCCAGATTCCCTGAGTGGAATTGTTTTGTCGATCAGTCTTCCTGTTCCAATCCGAATATCCTGCCGATATTGAGATATCGTCCCAGCCAGTTTTCCGCCTCGACGGTTTTCAGATCAACTGCCGTGGCCCTAATTACCGAGGGAAGTACAATGAGAGCGCCTATCGTCGTCGCTACCATTGTCATCGCCATGAGAAGTCCGAAGAGGATTACCGGGATAAACGAGGATATGGAGAAGACAAGAAATCCGAGGACGAGGGCAAGTGACGTGAAAAAGATCGCCTTCCCGGCGACGGCAAGTGTTCGTTCTATTGCTTCGTCTATACCAAGTCCCCGGGCCCTGTTATGCCGGAAGGTATTGAGGAAGTGAATCGTGTCGTCCACACCGATCCCAATAGTAATGGCGGCAATCAGCGAGGTCACCATATCGAGATTTATCCCCAGCCATCCCATGACGCCGAAATTAAGGATGACGGCAACCGTCATTGGAACCAGGGCGATGGGGCCGGCCTTTAGCTGGTTGAAAAGAAGGATGACAATGATGCCGACGACAACGAGGCAGAGGAAAAGGCTCATCAGTTGACCCGTAACCACATAATGCACGAGCTTTATTTCCATCATGGGGAATCCCGTAATTGTAAAGGAAGAAGCCCCCGGCAGTTTTTTATTCAGATAGTCTGTCATTCGTCCCGCGATGTGCTTCGTTTCCGTCGTTCCCACCGAATGTCCCTTTACCTGCAGCATCCTGGCAAGTATGTTGCAGGTACTGAAATTCGAATCCACAAAGGGTTCAAACTCGTCAAATCTCCCGTCGGAATCATCATCGTCGCCGGAGTAGATTTCCAGATAGTCCACAATATCTGACCGATGTTGTGGGATTGCGTAAAAGCCCTTATCATCATTGTTCATGGCCATGTGCATCGTCTTTATGAAATCGGAAAAGGAATCCGTCCTGCCTATGCACAAATCGCTGTTTTGCTCGGCCACAAGCCAGTTCCTGAAGTCTTCGACCACTCCGAGAAATTGGGGGTCCTTCACACCCTCATCACGTCCCGAATCAAGAAGGATCGAGAAGCTTTCGAATCCACCGAACTTATCACTGATAATGTTTGCGTCGGTCCTCACGGAGTCATCTTCCTTCAGGTAATTAAGGAAGACCGTTTCCACCTTTAGTCTGAAAATGCCCAGTACAGAAAAGAATATCAGAACGCCGACAATCGTAAGGACCCATTTGTAGTGAACAATCGCACCCCGTGTCGTAAGAGCAATAATCCTGTCAACAAGGGTTGTTTTCATCTTCTTGTCTTTTCCGAGAAGAGCGAACGGTATGGCATTCGGAAGGACCGCGAGTCCCGCCGGTAAGAGTGAGCAGGAAATAAAAACGGCAAACATAACACCAATGGCCGAATAAAGTCCCCAGTCTCTGATGGCGGTGATCTCGCTGGTGGTGAGCGTCATAAATGCGATAAAGGTGGTCAATCCCGCGAGAAGAACGGTAAGAGAGATGTGGGACATGGCAAGGTGAAGCCCCGCCCTTTTATCACTTTCCGTGATTGCCTTAAAATCTGAATAATACTGGTTGAGGATATGAATAGAATAGGAACTTCCCACGGCAATCATAAGGGGAGGGAGCGACATGTCGACCGATGTTATTTTGTGGCCCAGATATCCCATGAGACCGAGAATCCATAGCTGCGCGACACTCAGAGTCGTAAAGGGAAGCAGCACCCCCCTGAGGGATCTGAAATTGAAGTAGAAGACAATAACAACTACCAGCATGACGATCGGAACGAGCGTAAAAAGATCACTGTGCATGTAATTGTGAAAGGTTATGTTGATAACGGGAATTCCCGTAGTAATAATATCGAGACCCTTATGACTGTCGATAAGTTCCTTGATTTCTCGGGCGATCGGGTCCTGATCAGTCACGTTCATGAACCTGACGATAATACAGAAATCTGTTATCTCTCCCGTATCTGCATCACGCGCATAGAGACCCCTTTCAAATGCTGGATTTCTCTCGAGTTTCATCCTGAACTCTTTGAACTCGTGAGCGGAAGAAGGGAGGATACGGATCCCGGCATCATCTTTTTCGATAAGATCGTATGCCTCCAGCGTATCATTTTCGCCGGTGATATCCTGCATGGTAAAAGGTGAGGCGATCTCGTCAATGATCTCGTTCTGTTTGAAATCCATTGTCTGCAGGATCTCTTTTCTCAGCTTTCTAAGGTCCCTGCTCCCCAGTTCTTCGACATCTCCGAAGAGCGCTTCCGATTTTCTTTTAAGGTATCGTGCGAAAGGAGGGTCGCTTTCAAAGTGTGCAACAAGTTTGCCGTAGCCGATTTTTCCCTGAGAAATTACCGAATCGAATTCCGAGAGGCGGGCGTTTTCCCGCTCTTTATCGAAGTCTTTGTATTCTTCCAGATCGGCAATGAGGCCGTCGATCTTTCGAAAGGTTTCTGCCCCCCAGAGGTCGTCATCGGAAACGGCCATAATGACAAACCGTCCGTTATCGCCATAGATATCTTTCACCTTTTCGTAGAAGATATACTCGTAATCGCTCTTGGGCATGAAGGCTTCTATTGCATTGTCAAACTTGAGAAGAGCCATACCTGGTGCCAGGATAGCCGTTACAAGAAACAGGAAAATCAAAACAGCTATCGGTCTGTGCAACACGAAATCGATGTATCTGTTCATAATGACCTTCGATTATAATGATGTATGATTGAAGCTCCCTCTTAGGTCTCGGCAAGTACACTTCTGAACAAAACCCTCGCCTCAGGGCGCTGGCCCCTGCTTGTTCCGATTGCTTTTTCGATGTGGGGATTACAAGACGTTTCACAATACGGAAACTCACACGTGGTATTGTATGCCTTAAAGATCGCTATGTGTCAAGATTATCGTTGATAAATATATGTTTTTTATAAAGAGGGGCTCTCCAAAGGGTATTTTCCGAAGCAATATCATTGCACAGAAAGAGAATAGAAAGAAGTTCTTCCTCCTGAAGTTGAGAGAATCAAGAGGGAAGAATTTGCAGCAGGTTTCTTTCAGTAATGTTTAATGCTTCGGCTCAGGCGTGACAGATACTCCGTCGCCTGCAACCGGTTGTTCGGTTATTCATTTAGGCCAAAGAAGGAAAAGGTAAACACCATAAATGCAAGAAGGGCTTCCCCTTCAAACCGTTTGAGTAAGTGTCCAGTGTAAAGCAAGGGGATCAATACCGCCTCGGGCCGAGTTCAACGGATAAGCGAAACAACTTTGTATCGCAGAGTCTGATACAATGCGTATATTCTAGAGGTTCCCCAGACCCGGTCGGAGATGTCCTTGTGCACAATATAGATCGTATCGTCAAAATCCCAGAACACGATGGTCTTCCCCCTGGGCTTGAACTTGAGCAGGTCATCTATATTGCTCAGGTTGGCAACATGCAGCAAGAGGTAGTCCGCCTGGGTATCGCTGATATCCTCGTACAATTTTTTTGTCAGGCTTTCGAAATGCAGATATGTTGACGATGTCAGCCAGAACACCTGACCGGTCGGGATATCGGGATACTTTCGGTTTACGTACTTGACCACATCTCCGGAAATGGAGCTTATCAGAATGTCCTTGTCCCGTTTTCGGGCCCGGATATCAGCTATGATCTCGTCCACCAGGCGTTCGTCTTCCTGACTGTCTCCCGACGACTTAATTTCAATGTTAATTTTCTTTTTAAGAACAGCGATGGCTTCATCGTAGGCAGCAATTTCTCCGGCTGTTATTTCAGACAGTTCCGCAAATGTCGTATTGCCGATCGTTCTTAAGGTGCCGTACAATCTCAGCATCCTTTTGTCATGATAGACAACAATCCTTTTGTCTTTTGAGTACTGGACGTCGAACTCTATGAAGGCATATTTGCTGTTTTTGTCTGCAGCTATGAGAGCCGCGAGGGTGTTTTCCCTGTACTCCTCTGATGCACCGCGATGGGCACCTGCCGTACATCGGTATCCATAGCGGGCTTCACTGTCATTTCTCTCCCTTTCAAGAATTTGATCGAGGCTGGTTACGGAGAGTGGCGTTGCACACCCCGTTAACATTGCCGCCAAAAGAATGCCTGCTAAGATGGTAAAAAAACGGTCTGCGTAGAAAACACGATTCCCACCGAATAGGAGATGGCGTAAGATAGAAACTAATCTAACGACTGCCGAAGCCCTTTTCACAATCATGACTTTTCGAAATCGAACATATATGTCCCTTATCATTTTACCCCATATTGAACAGCGTTGCGATGTCTCCTCCGTTAATTTGTATGGTACTATAATATATTTTTTGAAGATTAGCAGACAAAAGGGCATAAAAATTATCCAACAGCGGATCAATTCTTCTAAAACTGCTCAGTCCTTCCTGCTATACGTAACAAAATGATAGTTGACATTACATAGGTTAATAGTCATCATCTATCTGTTTTTCCTATTGATTTAGGAAAA
>JAFGBH010000016.1 GCA_016933215.1 Deltaproteobacteria bacterium
ATCTCTTTTATTCCATCATTGTTTATATCTGCTATCTGGTAATCCGCCACGTAACCCTGAATTTTCTGTGTCTTCCACTGTTCCCCCATTCCAAGGCCATCCCACTCAAGATCATAAATTTCACTCCTTGAGAAGGATTTAACACCCGCCAGTACCCTTCCCGCCGAACCCACGTTCTTTATAATGATTACCTCTTTCTTCCCATTCTTATTCATGTCAGAGGTAAGTATTCTCGTGTTGATGTATGCCCTCTTCTTTTCCGCCGTATCAGAACCGGAATCGTAGCCCCCAGTTACGCTCCCTCCGTAATCGAAATAATTTGTTGTTCCCCCGTATACGTCATCGCTTTTCCACACCAGGTCGTCACTTCCGCCGATAACATGAATCAGAGAAAGTTCCTTTTTCGTCTTTCTGTATATGCAGAGGTGATCGTATTCATTGAGTGCGAGGACTCGTTGTATTCCACTCCCCTCTATACTGTCAATTCCAAGACCGAAGACGGAAAGTCCCTTTGGTATTGACATTCTTTTCCCTTCTTCATACTTACCCTTCTTCCAAATCATGCTGTAAATAGGTGTATTAAAGGGACTTTCAATACCCTTCTTCTGTCCAAGAAGTATTGGAATATCTTGCAAATCAACGACCCTAAAAAACCATTCAAGCCCTGAGGCGATTCTTGTAAATTTCTTGCCATCATACTCAAGTACAAATGAATCGACACGATTGTTTTTTATATTTGATATTATAATCTCCGCTGTATCGTTACCGTTAATATCGGCAATATCAACGGCCAGATAATTATCATAGGATTTACCGGAAAAAGTGTTCAAGAGTTTCAGGTCGTCACCCTTCCGCTGATAGATCATTACATTCTGAGTGTCTATCAACACTACCTCATTCAGTCCGTCGTTATTCACATCGCCTATTGCAATACCCTTAAATTTGTTGCGATATCTCTGACTCATCCATGCCCCTTTCATTACCACGGGACTTGAAGAGGTGATGAAAGAGGGATTGATAATAGAGGTAAAGGTTCCCTCGTCAGTCTTTAATACATCAGCTGCTTCCGGTTTCTGAACGGTGGTGGAATCGGCCTTTTCTATGACTTGTGGCATTTGCTCCGTGGTGGAAGGGATTTCAACCGTCGAAGAAGCCCCTCCAAGCACATGAGAATTAATCTTTCTCGCAAAATCACTTATCTTGGGAATCACATCGTCTATTCCTCGGCATTGTTCGAAGATTCCGACCGGGGTCTTGTAGGTGGAGACGTCGAGGAGTTTTCCATCGAGGCTCACGGTATTCCCTATTTTCGTAATACTTCCCCATACCACATAATCGATATCGAGCCTTTTACCGAAACCATAAATATCGGCTGCGGTCAGGTCCTTCTTTCCTATCTTTTGAAGCTCCTCTGTGACCCTGTGTTTATCCAGCACAGTAATTTCGTCACTTGCGGAAACACGGGATATCAGCATATCCCATACCCCATTTTTCACATATTCGATATCTTCCGAACTGTGGACGGTGAAGGGAAGAACCGCAATTTCCTTCGCTGCATTTTCCGCCCAGATCGACTGTGCGCCTATCAAAAGCAGAAGAAGAGAAAGAATGAACACAAAGCTTTTTCTCATTTTGTTCTCCTTATTACATCTGGTTTTACTTAATGCCAATAGTTAAGCAATTTTTTCAGTACTCTCAGATTATGCCTATCGCTCTTTTGTGATGTTTCTATAATCTTTGGAACCTTTAACAGCCTTTCATCGTTCATTATCCATCTGAAGGGCGTCTCTCCTATTGCCCCTTTTCCGATATCCTCGTGCCGGTCAATGCGTGAGCCGCATTCTCTCTCGGAATCGTTCATGTGGATAATCTTCAGATTCTCAAGACCTATGCTGTCATCACTTTCTTCAAAAAGTCTCCTACAGACTGCTCCTTTCCTTATATCATATCCTGCTGCGAATATATGACACGTGTCAAGGCAAAAAGCCAGCCTCGATCTTTCCTTGACCCTTTCGAATATCTTTTCTATATGACCCAGCGTATACCCAAGGTCCGTGCCCTGTCCCGCCGTGTTTTCCACGGCAATTTGGACCCTGTATTCCTCTGTCTTCTGATGCACAGCGTTGAGAGCTTCGGATATTGTTTCGATGCCATAGTGCTCACCACTTCCCCTGTGAGCTCCGGGATGCATCACAAGATAGTCCACCTCAAGCTCTTCGCACCTCCTCATCTCACCCAACAGGGCATCAAAGGATTTATCATATAAATGCCGGTCCGGGGAAGCAGTGTTTATGAGATGGCTGTCTTGAGCAATAGCGGGGCTTATACCCAGTTTCCTTCTTAAAGAAAGAAAACTTTCCTTCTCCGATTCTTCAGGAAATCGTTCCTCCCACCGGTTTGGACTCTTTGTAAATAGTTGAATGGTCCTGCATCCTGTTTTTGAACCTCTCAGAAGCGCCCTTTCCAGACCACCGGAAATGGACATATGTGCACCCAAGAGAGGCTCATCGCATATGAGTCTCCTCCCCCCTATTTTCTGTTTTCTCTTAAATTTTTTACCTTTAAAAAAATGTCGGGGTACCGCTCCTTCAGCTTTTCCAATCCCTTTTGAATCAACTTGCTTTCGGGTGCAAGAAGAATGAGACCGAGGATTATAAAAAGTATACCCTGAAGGACCGGCAGAAACAATCCCAGGCACCCTAAAAGGAGCAAAAAGATACCTGCAATCAATCGTAACGTTCTCTTCATTCCGGACATAACCCGATTAGGAAGGTCTTATCAGATTGTTCTACATTGAAGAAAACCGACTCACTTCGCTGCTCCTGCAAGGTACAACGCCGAGCAAGTCTCATTACGAGCTTTTTAGCATTACAACTTTGGCACGGCATATTGAATTATATTAGTAATAATTGATTGATTATAAAAACCTATAAGCAGGATTATTACAGCCACTGCAAGTGTGGGAACAAGCATACTCACGGGAGCTTCACTGACAACTGAACCTTCATCATGGTCATGTCCGTGGGATACAGATGCATCAAGATTGTAATACCCTATCTCAATTATCCTGAAGAAGAGTACGATATTAATCAGACTGGAAAAGAGGAGTGCAACGATAAAAATCCAGTTACCGGCAAGTGCCGAACCCTGAATGAGATACCATTTGCTGAAGAAACCGCACGTAGGCGGTACTCCTATGATTGAGAGGGCGACAACAACAAATGCCGCCATCGTAAGGGGCATTTTTTTGAAGAGCCCCTTGAAATCCGTTAGATTGTGGCTTTTCATTTTAAAGCTTATAATTCCCGCCACGGTAAAGAGGCCCAGGGTCATAACCACATCATTCATAATATGGAGTACAACACCTTTTATCGCTACCGAGTTTGCCAGGCCGATTCCACCGACCATGTAGCCTACCTCGGCCACGATTATATAGCAGAGCATCCTTTTGAAATCGACCTGGGCGAGGGCCATGATGGCCCCGGCAAATATTGCCACTATTCCCGCTATGAGAAGTATCTTCGTCATGGGAAGAAGCTCAAAGGAGAGGTAGGGCCTGAAGATCGTAAACATAAGGCGAAGCAGAACGTAAATGGCAACCTTCGTCATCAATGGAGCGATCAGCGTGCTTGCCACGGATGGTGCCTTTGTGTAAGCATCGGGCAACCATACATGCAGTGGAAAGAGCGCCATTTTTAATGCGAGTCCCACCATAAAGAAAGCGAATGCGACGAGAACCACCTTGGACCCGTAAAGCTCGGGAAGAATCCCCGCTAAATCTGCCATATTGAGGGAACCGGTTACGATATAGAGATACCCCACTCCAAGGAGATAGAAGCAGGCACCCACCGTGCCGAGTATAATATATCTGAAGCTTGCAAGCGGAGCTCCTTCCTCGCCAATGGCAATGAGGGCGTAGCCGGCCAAGGAGGCAATCTCCAAAAAGACGTAGAGATTAAACACATCTCCCGTTATTACAATGCCAAGAAATCCGGTTACCTGCAGAAGAAAAAGTGTATAGAAATATACGGTCTGTTCGGGCAGTTCCTGCTCGATGCTCCGCCTCGAGTATATCGCAACCAGAAAGGCCGTACCCGAAACCAGAACGAGCATCATGGCATTAAGGTGATCGATTACATATTCGATACCCCAGGGAGGAAGCCAGTTACCAAGATGATAATGGATAATCCCATTATGTATAACGGTATTCAATACCGTTGCCGACGACATAACGGAAACGAAAAGAGCCAGTATAACCCAGATATAACAGATGTCTTTTCGTATCCATCCCAAAAGAGGAGTAACAAGCGCAGCCATCAGGGGGACAATGACAATAAGTATAGGGGCCTGTTCTGTGATCATTTTAGAGCCTTTATAATTTCGTCTTCTTCGAGTGTATGATATTTGCGGTAGAGCATAATAGCTATTGCCAAGGCCACCCCGAGAGTGGCAACCATAACCACGATAGCCGTGAGCATCAAAACGTGCGGAAGCGGGTTTATATACTGGGCGATAGTAATAATATGTTCTCCATGGGCGTCAGCATCGGTTAAAATCGGAAGTGTTGCCCCCCCCTTCTTATAGGCTATTGAAACATAAAAAAGGATGATGGCGGTCTGAAATATGTTCATTCCAATGATTTTTTTTATAAGGTTATTCTTTGAGATCATGGCGTAAAAACCTATCATCATTAGAATTATGTATATCCAAAAGTTGTATTTGCCTATAATGAATTCCAGCATGGTGCATGACTCCTTACAAGACTTCTCAGCCCTTCTTTTTCCGTCTTCTCAGCAACAGAATGCAGGAAGCACCGGCGGTAAAAATAACCGTTGTTTCGCCGAGCGTATCATATCCCCTGTAATCCGCCAGAACAGAGGTAACCATATTGGGTGTCGCCGTTTCTATTTCGGTCTTCTCTATATAACGGGGAGATACATGGCGGCTTGCAGGCGAATTGGGATCACCCCACTCTGGCATATCGAACGTACCGTAAATGAGAAAGGCTCCGGTAATAATCGTTACAATCAGGCTAAGGAATTTCAATCCTTTGTCCTCCTCGTCGTTTTCATAAGGGCGGCGATAAAAAGTATCGTACCGATACCGGCGCTTACCGAAGCTTCTGTAAATGCAACATCAACGGCCCCCATCTGCGCCCACATCAAACACATGAAAAAACTGTAGGCACCGAGAATCATGACTGCACTCAGAAGATCCCTGACCGTTATGGCGGCGATGGCACATATAATGACAAATATCTGTATAATGAGATCAAAGGGTATGGTCATTTCCTGTCTTCCTCTCTCATCCACGGTTTCAGTCCAAACCTGAGCCCTGCCTTGGAAATCGCATGCGTTGCCGTGGGCTGGGCAATAAACATGAAGATGGCGATAATGACTATTTTCAGGCCCGTGAGAGAAAACCCCTCGTACAGGGCAAGCCCTAAAAGCGACAAAAACACGGCGAGCGTATCACCCTTTCCTGTTGCATGGAGCCTTGTAAAGAAATCGGGAAAACGAATCAGGCCTATGGTTGCCGTCGTAAAGAAGAATAGACCGCCCAGAATAAACAGTACTGATACTATCGTCATTACGGACATCATAGCTATCCCTCGGTTTCCAGATATTTCGCCGCAGCCACACACCCGATAAAATTGAGAAGGGCATAGACCAAGCTAATATCGATAAACATCTCCACCCTGTTGTAGAAGTATCCAAAAATAATCAGGATGACCAATGTCTTGGTGCCAATTGCGGAAATGGCCGCTATTCTGTTAAATACTCCCGGCCCGAATACAACCCTATAGAGGACAACAAAAACGAGCAGGCAGAGGGCCAGGGTAATGACAATCAAAAAATTGTTCATAGAAAACCTCAAATATCAGTGTAATAAAAACGTTACTCCGCTTCCTCTTCGTCGTCGGGCGAAACACCTCCCGTCGAGATATCAAAGAATATGGAAAACATCACTGCCATAACAGCAAATCCGACGCCAATCTCCACGCCGAGAATTCCGAGTGACCTGGCATGGGCGGGATCTACGCTGAGGATTTTATACAATTTACTATAATCAAGATAATTACCGAGAAGAAGCAGACAGAGGAACCCGATTCCCGAATATATCAGGACACCGATGCTACTGAATAAGACGGCAATGTTTTCGGAAAACTTTCTATTCACCTCCGCGTACCCATGGGTAATGAAAAGGAGTACCATGCTTGCCCCCAGAATAACGCCACCCTGAAAACCGCCACCGGGGCTGTAATGACCATGCATAATTACATAAAGGGCATAGAGTTGGATAAATGGCACGAGGACCCTTGAAATCGTTTTTATGATTATGTCTTCACCGCGAATTATCACTATATAAGTCCCTTCCTATCTGAACTCGGCGAATATCCTGGCCACATCGAGGACATCCTGGATATAAATATGATCGGCCTCCATAAATACGTGCGCGATTCTATCTTCCATCTCTCCCGTGTTGAGATCATCAGCCAGTTTCTCCGAAAGGGCATGTACCACGAATTCACCCTCTTCTATGTCAATGGTAATGGTACCGGGGGTAAGGGTGATCGAGTTGGCCAGCGTAACCCAGGAGATATCACTTTCCAGCTTCGTCTTAAATCTCATTATCTTTGGACTTATCGGCATCTTCGGAGACAGTGCAAGGTAGGCAACATGGAAATTTGCCACGACAATCTGATAGACATGCCAGGGAAGGTAGGCCAGAAACCTCTGAACAATTACCCTGATATCTCCGACACGCACATTGGCAAACAACAGATCATGGCCGAGTAAGGCAACAACAAATGAGCAGACAACACCCAGCGAAAGGTGAAAGCTGTCGAACTTTCCCGAGAGAAGCGCCCAGAAGGCAAAGAGCATGAGAAATGTGACGACGAAGTTCTGAAGGCTAGATTTCTTTTTCTGAGCCCCCATTAAAACTGCCTCAATCTTTTTTTCTTCCATCCATCTCGTATCGGACGTAAGCTTTGTGGCCGTATTAAGTAACTCTACTGCCTGCCCCCTGGCATTTTCCAGAATTCGATAGGCATCATCTGCCGCCTGAACCAAAAGGGTTACTTCCATATCACTCAATTCCTGTCATAGGTTTTCGGTATAAGAAAAACCGGTATATCTGATCTCTCTGCAACTTGATATTTTACCCCTCTCCGAAACAATCGCTTAACAAGAGAACTTTCAACGGGAGCTCCAAGAATAATGATCGTTCCCCGGTAGTCTTTTGCCGCCGTCAAGATCTCGTCTCCTGTTTTACCTGCATATATATGAAACTCGGCATCAATCCCTTTATCGAGACATGTCTTCCGCGTCTCGGCAAGCCTCACCTTGAGATCACGCATACCTTTCACCGTCAACTTGTCGTTGATAACATGAATCATATCAAGCTCGCCGATCAATTCCTTGAAATCAAGGGCAAACGTTAACGCTCTTTCGGAGTAGGGAGTCCAGTCTGTTGCGATAATTACATGCTCAAATAGTTCCTTTTCCTGTACACTCCGATTCATAAGGAGCACCGGTATAGGAGATTTGGCTATCAATGTGCTGACGGGTTTCTCGTCACTATTCATATCGACTACGATAAGTGCCGCACTCTCTTCTCCTGCGGCTTTTATAATAGTATCGGCGGAAAGGTCACTGGTCTTTCTTATACCATAGTCAATTCCCAAGTTTGACACGGCACTATTCCACCCATCGGAATCGAAGGGAAGGAAAAACACTGTCTTTCCATACCTCTCTTTTTGAAGCGGTATGCTCCTCTTAAAGACAGCTAACGATGCATCTCTATCCTTAAGATCGGTAACGTACAGTAACGTATCTACCCCCATTTACCGAATGCTCCTCGATATTCAGTTGATCTCTGGCTTAATGTTCGCAGGAACCAATAAGGTTGGAAATGCTGAATACTTCGCTAATTTCTTGGCAACATTTCCCATAAATATCTCTTTCAAACCACTCTTCCCCGTTGCTCCGGCAACTATCATTGTCGCTTCCCGTTCCTGAGCCGCCTTTTCTATCTCCACACAGGTATCACCGATGTAAAGATGAGAGTAAGCTTCTATGCCTTCCTTACGAAAGATGTCGCATACTTCATCAAGCCTCTGTCTGTTTTTCTTTCGTGTTGCCTGTATATCCATCGCCGATGCCCCTTTTATGTCTTTTTCGCTGGCGACGTTAATTACCACGACTTCTTTTATAATGTCCCTGAAATTAATGAGATACTTCACCGCCCTTTCGCTGGCAGGCGACCAATCCATTGCCAGGATCGGCTTCTCGAAGGGCCGTTCATTGATCTTCCCCGAGGGCAACATATACTTATATACGAGCACGGGGGTTGATGTTCTTCTCAGTATATCAACGGTTTCGGAACCGGCATACAACTCCTCCACCTTTCCTTTCTTGTGATGTCCTGTGACAATCAGATCAACGTCCTCCTCCTCTGCAGTTGAAATGATCTTTGGAAGAGGATTTCCCACAACGATATAGGCACCGACCTCCATTCCCTGCTCGAAGAGACTTTCCGCCCAGTCGATGAAGCGGATATTGGCAATTTCTCTCAGCTTTGTCTCTTCATCCTTCAGATACCCCTTGCCGCGGTGCATGGCCACTTTATCTCTTTCTATTACATGGAGAAATACCACATGATTAAACCCGGATTTTCTTAAATCCATCAGTGACTGCAATGCATCAAACCACAACTCTTCAAATTGAGTAACGAAGAGCAATTTTCTTTCCTTCATAGTTTCACCCGTTATACAATCTATCTTTTAAAAATACCGAACTCTTCCACTACAAACGAAGAAGACCTCGAATCTACTTAATAAGGTTCTTTATCGCCTCGGCCAGCTCATCGGGCTCAACCGGTTTTTCGATATATAAATCAGGCTCGGGAACCGGCTGATCACCAAACTCCGTTAAGGCCTCCTGCGAGCGAAGGAACGTTCTCTTCGCTATACCGGAAAGTATAATTACGGGAGTATCTTTTAATGATTCGTCGGCCTTCAGTTCCCGGTACATCCTGATTCCACTCTGTTTGGGCATGAGCACATCAAGAATTACCAGGTCGGGTTTTTCCTCTCTGGCAAGGTCAAGACCTACCTCCCCGTTTCTTGCTATTAAAGGGCTATAACTATTCTCCTCCAATACCGTTTTAACAAACGCTATGATATCAGGATCATCATCGACGGTAAGTACCTTTTTTGACATTACAGATCCTCCTTTGAACTGTTTATAGCATTCAACCTCGCTATAATATTTGCTATGACGTTTTTCTGTAGGGAAGCATCATGGTAAAAGTTGACCCCTCCCCCGGTTTCGAATCAACCGATATTGTTCCTCCATGTTCATGAACAAGCTTCTGGATTACCAGAAGCCCCAGACCAGTTCCTTTACCGCCTTTCGTACTGAAAAATGCGGTAAAGAGTTTCTTTTTCACTTCATCGGTCATCCCGCAGCCATTATCAGACACTTCATATCTGATCATGTTTTCCTTTTCTTCAAGAACCGTTCTCACCGTGACCGTATGCTCTTTTTCCATATTCATGTCATATACACATGCATCGACGGCATTGGAAACAAGATTTAACAATGTGCGGTGAATCACATTTGAATCCATGAGGACTTCTTTGATTGACCTTTCGAAGTCCCGTACTATTCCGATTCGGTTCTTGCTCGCCTCCAGCTCCATGAGCTCACAGACATCTTCAGCTATATCGTTAGGCGAGCAGCTCACATATTCTGGCTCACGTTCCTTGGAGTATGAGAGCAAATCTTGAACCAGAGAAGAGACACGTCCGACATTCCTCTCGACCATATCCCAACCGGCTTTTAGCTTATCAGCATCACCCTTGTCAAGACCAATATTGACTATATAGGTACCACCCTTGAGGCCGGTAAGAATGTTTTTTATATAATGCGCAAGTCGTGCGACCGTCTGCCCAATTGCAGCCAGTCTTTCAGAATTGACCAGTTCCTGCTGCAGTCGCTTGATTTCTCTCAAATCCTGAAA